>JBDTOH010000037.1:0-19167 GCA_039933355.1 Gemmatimonadota bacterium
GGGATCTGACGGAGTTGGCCACGCACTTGTTCCAAGGAAACGCCCCGGAAGCGGTTGCTCCCGGGGCGCTCCGTTTGAGTGAAGACCGGTCTAGTTGCCGGAGTTTCCGGCGCCCCCGGCCCGAAGCTCGCCACAGGAGATCGTGCTCGACTCCCCGGTGGGTCCGCTATGTACTGCGACCAAGTACGAGCCGGACGTCGGAGCGGCCATGCTCAGGCTTGCCGTGCCTTCGGCGGACCCGTCCGCGCCTGGTTGGAGGACCGGATAGCTCGAGTCGGTGCCGACGACGGCGCCCACGGCGGCGCAGGTGCCGCGGT
Organism: Gemmatimonadota bacterium; assembly: GCA_039933355.1. Classification (GTDB taxonomy): domain Bacteria; phylum Gemmatimonadota; class Gemmatimonadetes; order Gemmatimonadales; family GWC2-71-9; genus SHZU01. The sequence continues at coordinate 318 of JBDTOH010000037.1, forward strand.
GCATGTGCCACGCGTGCTGCCCAGTGCCGTCGAGGCCCTTGACCGAGATCCAGACTTTGGTCCCGGCCATCTTGCTGTGGTCCATGTCCTTCATCTTCGCCGTGTCGGCCATGCTGCTCGCTGCCGCTTCGACTGTCGCGGTTCCGGTGACCTTCGAATCTCCCTGAGGCCCCAAAGTCGCGGTCCAGCGCGGCGAGCTTGCCAGGCCGGCGATCGATAGCGCGACCACTGCTGCCATTCTTACCATCGTAAGCGCTCCTTCCCTCGATGTGATGGTGATTCTGCTGGGGCGATCCCGCGGTGGCTCACCACCGCGATCATCGTTCGCATCACGTGATTTGACGTCACGGCTCCGCGATCTTGCACTGCCGGATTTCTACCAATTCCAGTGGAGAAAAATCCGGCCACGGCACCCCGAAATCATTGAGCCACAAAGTGTTGCGATATCCGCCCATCGGATGCCTAACGCTACTCCGGGCCCGGCGGCGGCGGGAGCCACGCATCGTTTTGACTCCGAGCCGAGGCGGACAGGCAGATGCGGACCGGTTGCGCGAATTCGAGTCGTCTGGTATCCTGAGGCTGGGAAGGCACCCGATCGGTGCCGGCTGGTCGGGTAGAAAGAGGCTCTATCCAATCGAAGGCGCTGAGTCGGTCCTCGTCCCGAGGCTGGCTGAGCGCCGTTTTGTTGTCGGGAGTAGGTGGGAGAGCGAAGGAGGGTTCGATGCTACGGTGGGCGCTTGTGTTCCTGATCCTGGCTGTGGCGGCGGCGTTTCTGGGATTCGGTGGAGTCGCCGCCTGGGCGGCCGGCATCGCGAAAGTTCTGTTCTACGTGTTCGGCGCCGCGTTCATCATCACGCTCGTCTACGGGCTGGCGAACACAAGGACACCTCCCGCCGTCTGACGCGTGCGGCGGAGGGAGACAAAGCGTCCCCGGGTCCTTAGGAGGAACCGGGGACGCTGCGGACCGCGTTTAGGCCCAGCCTGGCGCCGTTACATTCGGGCCGTATCGTCGAATACGGTGACCTCGGCCTTCCGGCCGGCCGGTCCCGAGATCACGACCGTGTAGGCTTTCCCCGCCTCGTACTTCATGCTCTTGAGCCGAACCGACTGCGACCCATGTTCGCCGCGGATCTCGAGTACGCCCGTCATCGGAGCCAACTCCTTGTAGCCGGCCTCCGTACCGTAGTTGATGTTGTCGAACAGCGGATCGCGCTGACCAGGGACGAGAACGTCGATCTCTCCCATTCCGGGCGCAGCGTGGATCACCCGCAGCTTCACCTTGCCGGAATCCGGAACCACCTCGTCGCGAACCACTTTGAGCTCGACGCCGCTGTCCTTCTTCGGCAGCGCGACCACGGTATACCGGTAGCCGTCGGTCATGGTCTCCGAGTTTTCGGCGAGCGGCGCGCCGCCCGCACCTTGGAGCTTCATTTTGACCATGTTGTCGCCGATCTCGGCGTACGGAGTCACCGATTTGTAGGCCACCGCGGTGAACACGGACTTGTCGTCAGCCGTGAGGTCGACCGCGGCCGCTCCAGGCACCGCATTGACCAGTCGGATCATCGACTTCCCGCGCCGCGCTGCGTCAACTCCGGATGCGGATACCGTCGTGTCCGCTGCATTGGTCACCACCGGCTTGTCAGTCTTGGCGCCCGAGCACGCTGCCAACAGCGCCAACCCCATGCCCTCCGCCGCCATGCGATACGACAACCTCTTCATACGATCCTCCCTTTTACATCGAGAAATGCCGCCAGGCCCGGACGGCCCCTACCCCACCCCCCGCCCCAACCTCCTACCAACCGCGCTATCGAGCCTCCACCTGAGGTCGAGAAGGCGCTTTCCCCCACGAAAGCCAGCGGCAATCGCGAGAACAACGCCCCAACCCGCGCAGCTCGGCATCAAATTCCACGCTAACAGACGGTCCAAGTGGAGCGAGACGCACACCCGGCGGATTTCCCGCGGCTCAGGCGTGAGCGTTAGGGTCACCGGGGCAGCGGGCGGCCCAAAAGCTGCCTCTTGCGTGAACCAAGGTGACCCCCTACTGTAGACGCCGACATATTGGCGAGCTTTCATCGCCAACCTTGGCGCGTGAGGGATGGCCCTCGCGAGTTGAAGGCGCGAAGCGGATCGGCTGGATGCGATCCCTCGCGCCTTTTTCTTTCCGTCCGTCGCAGGTCGGCCAGTGGAACGGTGATGGGTCGCGGTCGGTGGGGTGGGACGGCCTGCGCGGCGGAAACCACTTTGGGAGTAGCTGGAACCAGCGAAGCGGAGGGCAGTTAGGCTATCCGCACCGGGGCCAGTAGAGGGAGCTCAGATCCAAAGTAGTACGCGATGGGCAAGAGCTAACTGGCCGGGCTGTTCAGTCCCCGGCCAGTAGCCTCGCCGTTGGCTTAGGCGCGTGGACCGGGCCGGTCCATGTTGGCATAGTCTCCAGCGGCTTCCGATGTTGCGGCGATTTCATCAGCACCGGTCTGCTCGAGAACGGCCTTTGCCTTCTTCGTCCAGTCGCCGTTGTCCGAATGAACCGAGAGCAGGATGCTTCCACCCTTGATCAATCCCTCGTAGCGCTTGGCTTCGTACTCGGGAATCCCCATCCCGATCAGCGCACCCGCCAAACCACCCACCGCCGCGCCGACACCGATCCCGCTGAGGAGCCCCATGATCGGCCCGGCCGCAATGAAAGGGCCGACGCCGGGGATTGCGAGAGCACCGAGACTCGCGAGCCATCCGAGCGCACCGCCCACAACCGCGCCTGATGCGGCACCGGTCGCAGCGCCCTCCGGCGCCTTCGTGTTCTTCTCGTGCGCGAAGTCCTTCGTGCCTTCGTTATGCGGCATCAACACCGAGATATCCGCATTGCGGAACCCTTGCCGTTTGAGCTCATCGACCGCGAGCTCGACCTGGGACCGCGTCGTGTAGATCCCGAAAACCGCCGTGTTCGCCATGTTTCCTCCTCGTGGGTTGCATTGAACGAGCCATACTCTCGTGACGTCTCGGCACCCCGAATTGCCCACAAGCCCGATGAAACGATGAGTTCCGTGCTGCTCGAGCATGGTGAAAACAGGACAGATCGATTTTGGAAGGTTGACGGTCCCGGCCAACGGGTTAGCTTAAAATCGACAACAGCTCGGCTCGACGATGTCGAGCCAGCCGGACGGGCGGGGGGTAGGCCCCGTCAGTCGAAGGCGTGGACGCTTCCTCGAGAGAGGGACGGCTCACGCCTTCTTGTTTCTTGGCCTGCGAATTGGAGGCTGTGGTGGACTGAGGAGGAGTGGGGGCTCAGTACGCGCCGCGAACCAGGTGGCCGCTGTGCTCCGTCGCATGGACCGTCGATAGGAACCGCTTCGCGAGCCGGTCGAGCTCGCTTTCGCCCGGCTGGTTCGTCTCGACCACGATCATCGTGTAATGGCCGCCGTCGGACGGCTGCACCGACGCGCTCAGCGCGCCGAGCGTGCTCGTGAAGCGGCGCCGGCGCGGGGCTTCTTCGGTTGGTGTCATGCGGCTGCCGAAGAATGCCGCCGCCGCAGCGACGGCATCATCCAATCCCCTAGTGGTGCGATGGAAGTATTTCATCACTCCCGACCGGATTCGTAGTATTCAACGCCGAGGTGAGTGATCTGCTCTTCACCCATGAAGAACCGGAGCGTGTTCTTGAGCTTCGTCTGCTGAATGAACAGGTCGTGCTCGGGATACAATCCGGGCGCGGTCTGCGGGCTCTTGAAGTAGAACGAGAGCCACTCCTGCACACCACGGAGCTCGGCCCGCTGGGCCAGGTCGAAGAAGAGCGCGAGGTCGAGCACGAGCGGAGCCGCGAGGATCGAGTCGCGACAGAGGAAGTCCACTTTGATCTGCATCGGGTAGCCGCACCACCCGAAGATGTCGATGTTGTCCCAACCCTCTTTGTTGTCGCCGCGAGGCGGGTAGTAATTGATCCGCACCTTGTGATACAGGTTTCCGTAGAGCTCCGGGTACATCTTGGGCTGGAGAATGTACTCGAGCACGCCGAGCTTCGACTCTTCCTTGGTCTTGAAGCTCTCGGGATCGTCGAGGACCTCGCCGTCGCGGTTACCCAGGATGTTGGTGGAATACCAGCCGGCGACCCCGAGCATCCTCGCCTTGAACATTGGCGCGAGCACGGTCTTGATCATCGTCTGGCCGGTCTTGAAGTCCTTCCCGCCGATCGCGACGCCCTTCGACTTGGCCAGCTCTTCCATCGCCGGGAAATCGCAGGTGAGGTTGGGCGCGCCATTGGCGAACGGAACCCCTTCCTGTAGCGCGGCATAGGCATACAGCATCGAAGGCGCAATCGTCGGATCGTTGGCGTCGAGCGCCTTCTCGAAAGCGGCGAGCGACTGATGCGCGGCGCCCGGAACGATGAAGATCTCCGTGGAGGCGCACCATATCACGACGAGACGGTTGCACCCATTCTTGGACTTGAAGTCGCGGATGTCGCGCCGGAGCTGCTCGGCGAGATCGCGCTTGCCGGTTCCGGTCTTGACGTTCTTCCCTTCGAGCCGCTTGACGTAGAACTGATCGAACACCGCGGGCATCGGCTTGATACTCTTCAGGAAATCCGCGATCGGCTCCACGTGCTCGTGCTTGTCGAGCACGCCGCAATGGAGACACGACCGATAGCCGTCGTCCGGGACCGGATCCCACGCGCCGAAGACGAGGTCTTCCAGCTTGGCGAGCGGGACGAAATCCCGAATCAGCGGCGCCCGAGCGTCGGTACGCTTGCCGAGGCGGATCGTTCCCATCTGGGTCAGCGAGCCGAACGGTTTCGCGAGACCGCGACGCGCAAGCTCGACCCCCGCGATAAATGTCGAGGCGACGGCGCCCAGGCCAACACAGAGAATCCCGAGCTTGCCCTCCGCGGGCGCGATCGGGCGAGTCTTTTCAACCACGCTCAAGTCCTTTCATCGGGCGGAACAGTCTGCCCTTGTACAGTTCTGATTTGGGTTTCGATGATCGGAGACGACGGCAGCCTGACGCCCGAGCCCGAGGTCACCTGATAGACGTAGACAAACCGCTGAATCACTGTGATCGTAGACAGCGCGGCCAGCAGAATCACGATCACCTGCAGGACAATTCCATTGGCCCCCGGACCTACGATCACCGCCGGCGCACCGATCGCCAGAAGCCGCTCGGCCCGCTGCACCAGTCCTACCTTACAATCCACGCCGAGCCCTTCGGCTCGAGCGCGCGCATACGATACGAGGAGGGAGCTCAGGACCGCGATCATGCAGGCGACGGCGGTGAAGACGGGATACTGGAGGTGGGGAAGCGACAGGAGATATGCCGCGATCCCGATGAACGTCACCCCGTCGCCGACGCGGTCGAGGGTCGAGTCGTAGAACGCCCCGAACTTGGACACCATTCCGCCCCGCCGAGCCACCTGCCCGTCGAGGGTGTCGACAATCCCGCTGAAGAGGAGGATGGCGCCTCCCAGGCGGATCCACCCCAGGCCCAACGCGACCGCCGAAATCACGACCAATAACGCGCCCACGGTCGTAATCGCGTTCGGCCGAACTCTGTTGTTCAAGAGCCAGGTGACGAGCGGATCCGTCAGATCCAGAAAGGCCCGTTCAAGAGACTTGGTGAACAGTTTCACGGGTATCCGAATCGCATCCCTTCAAAACTGCCAAGTCTCAAATGCCGCAATGACTTAGGTGGCGTCAACAATAATCGCTGCACGTTCCCCTCGCAATCCAATGGCGCTCGTCTCCTGACGTGGCGACCAAACCGACGCGCACAAGATCATGCGCACCCGTTGCCGGTCCGTGACTCGGCTCAAGTGGCTCAATCCGACTCACGCGCGCGGCCGTCTTGGGGCGTCAACGATACAGCAGAAACGGCTTCCGACGCTCCCTGAACTTCACCAGATCGGCCGCCCAGCCCGCGACGATCAGCCGGGCGGAGGCACCCTTGAGCACCATTTCCCGAACCCGGGGCCCGCCGGCGAGTCGGTCGAAATGCGGGGCGGTGAACCCGAGCTTATCCGGGTAGAGCGCTTGAAGCGTCGTGAGCAACACAACCGCGGTGCGGGTCGGATCGTAGCGCCGGGGGTCGGTCAGCTTGAACCGAATCGCAGGCACCTGCTGGCCCGGGAACTTCCCGTCGCCCGGGCGCTCGGGCCGAAATGTTGCCGCCGCGAGCGTCACGCCCGGCAGGCCGGCGCGCCGGGCCTGCGCGATGACCCGGTCCGGCTCGAGCCACGGCGCTCCGATCTGGCTGAACGGGGCGTCGGTTCCCCGGCCCACCGACAACGCGGTGCCCTCGAATAGGCAAGTGCCCGCATAGTGAAACAGGCTTTCCGGATCCTTGAGATTGGGGCTCGGCGCCAGAAACGGGAGCCCGGTGGTCAGCACATCGTCGCGCCGCCGCCAGCCGCTCACCGGCACTACGCGGAGATCGACGTCGATGTTGAGCTCGTCCCGGGCGAGACCGGCGAGCTCGCCTAACGTCATGCCGTAGCGCATCGGCACGGTCACCCGGCCGATCGACGAGCGGTACGCCGGGTCCATCATGCTGCCTTGCACGAGATCCCCGATCGGGTCGGGCCGGTCGAGAATGAGAACCTGCTTGCGGACTCGCCCCGCAGCGCGCATCACTTCGACCGTGGTGGCGAGGTAGGTATAGTACCGCGACCCAACGTCCGGCAGGTCCAAGAGCATCACGTCGATACCGGCGAGCATCGTGTCGGTCGGGGCGGACGTGCGACCATAGAGGCTATAGATTGGAAGGCCGGTAGCCGAGTCGACGGTAGATGCCACCGCCTCTCCCGGGTCGGCGGCGCCCCGGAAGCCGTGCTCCGGGCTGAACAGCGCGACCAGTTGAACACCGGCGGAGCGAAGCCGTTCGACCGCATGAACGCCGGACCGATCGACGCCCGCGTAATTCGTGACGAGGCCGACCCGGCGTCCCTGAATCAGATGGAGACTGTCATCCAACAGCACGTCGAGCCCCGGCCGGACCACCGGCCGGGGACCGCCCGCTCCGACCGTCAGACTCACCAGCACCGCCCACGGCGTCACGTGGCGCATGTTGTTCGCATCCTCGCGTTAGGTTTTTCGGCCGCCGTCCTGACGCCGGCGTCCGGCCGCTCGCAGTCGCCGCCGAGCTCGCGCGTTCGCGCCCTGCTCAAGCACCTCTCGCTCCGGGACCAGGTCGCGCAGCTGGTCATGCCGTGGCTCGCGGGCAGCTACGCGGCGGTCGACGCCGCAGCACTCGCGCAGGCGAGGATGTGGGTCGACTCGCTCCACGTTGGCGGCATCATCATCTCGATCGGTTCCCCGCTCGACATCGCGGCAAAGCTCAACTTTCTCCAACAGCGCTCGCAGCTCCCGCTCCTCGTCGCATCGGACCTCGAAGGAGGCACAGCGTTCCGGTTTCAAGGGGGGACCGCGTTCCCCACCAATATGGGGGTGGGAGCGACCGGGAGGGAGCAAGACGCGTATCAGATGGGACGGATCACGGCGATCGAAGGCCGGGCGGTCGGCGTGCAGCTGACGTTCTCGCCCGACGCGGACGTGAACAACAATCCTGCGAACCCGATCATCAACACCCGCTCCTTCGGCGGGGACCCGGCAGCCGTTGGCAGAATGGTCGCCGCTGCGGTTCGGGGCACTCGGTCGGCGGGGATGTACGCCACGGTCAAGCACTTTCCGGGTCACGGCGACACCGAGACGGACTCGCACCTGGCGCTACCGGTCATCCCGGTCAGCTGGGCCCGGCTCAACACCGTGGAGCTGGTCCCCTTCCGGGCGGCGATCGCGGCGAACGTCGACGCGGTGATGTCGGCTCATATCGCGCTTCCAGGCGTCGATTCGGACCCGACCCGGCCCGCGACGCTCTCTCCTGAGATCCTGACCGGAGTCCTGCGCGATTCGTTAGGCTTCCGCGGGCTCGCGGTCACGGATGCGCTCGACATGGGCGCGCTGGTGAGCAAATACGGCGGCGGCGAGGCGGCCGTGCTCGCGTTTCTGGCCGGGAGCGACCTCTTGCTGCAGCCGTCGAACCCGGCGGAGGCAATCGCCGCCGTGACCGCCGCGGTCGAGTCGGGGAGGATCTCCCGGGTGCGACTTCAGCACTCGGTTGCCCGGCTGCTCACGCTCAAAGAGCGCGCGCATCTGTGGAAACGCAGAACGGTCTCCCTGGCGAGGATCGAGATGCTCGTCGGGAAACAGGAGTTCCTCGACACGGCGCAGGCGGTCAGCGCGCGGTCGATCGTCCTGGTCAGGGACGGCAGTGGAGTGATCGATTCGCTCCGCGCGACGCCCGGAAGGCTCTCGGTCGTGACCTACGGCGAGGGCGCGATCCCGGCGGCCGGCGTCGATTTCTCGGCCCGGCTCAGGTCGATGGGGAATCGAGTCACAACGTTCCGGCTCTATCCGACCAGCGGGCCGGCCAGCTACGACTCGGCGCGGGTCGTCGCGCAGGCCTCACCGACGGTGATCTTCGCTGTTGGAGTAAGGGCCACCTCGAGCAAGGGATCGATCGCGATGCCTGCTCCACTCGCCGACGTGATCGAGGCGATCAGCCGCGAGCGGCCGACCGTCCTCGTCTCGTTCGGATCGCCCTACCTTCTGAGCCAGACGCCGTCGGTCCACGCCTTGCTCCTCGCCTGGACCTCGAATCCGCACACCGAGCTCGCCGCGGCCGAGGCGCTTGCCGGGGCGCCGATCACCGGACGCCTGCCCATCGACCTGCCGCCGTCCTATCATATTGGTGACGGCCTTCAGAAGTCAGAGACCGGCCGGACCCGCCCCGCCCGAGGTCGAGGAGCCTAACGTGGCCCGCCGCCGGCTCACACTGATCTGCACCGCGCTCGCGGCCGCCGCCTGCCGGCCCGGTGCTCCCCACTATCCGGCGCCCGGGTGCCCCGAGGGCCGCTGCGAATGGAGCCGGCTCGCGGCCACCGTCGATTCCGCGATCGCGGCCGGCGCGGCACCGGGTGCCGTTGTCGCCGTCTCGATCCGGGGAATCCGCTACCTCCACACCGCCGGGCGACTCGGCCTCGACCTTCCGCAACGACCCGATACCCGTACGCTGTACGACCTCGCGTCGCTCACGAAGGTCATCGCCCTCACGACGATGACCATGATCGCGCTCGATGAGCACCGGGTCGCGCTCGACAGCCCGGTCGTGCACTACCTCCCGAGCTTCGGCGGCGGCGAGAAGGACCGGGTTACGATCCGTCACCTCCTTACCCACTCGAGCGGGCTGCGCGCGCACCGGCCGCTGTGGCTCGAGACCCCCGGGCGAGACTCCGCGTTAGGCCTGGTGAATGCAACTCCGCTCGACACGATGCCCGGGGTCCGGACGCTCTACTCCGACCTGGGCGCCATCGCGCTGACCGAAATCATCGAGAGCGTGTACGGCGAGCGGATCGACCAGCTCGCGGCCGAGCGGATCTTCAAACCGCTTTCGATGCGATCGACACGCTACCTGCCGCCGTCCGCCTGGCTGCCAAGAATTGCACCGACTGAGATGGATCCATGGCGCGGCCACATCGTTAGGGGCGAGGTCCACGATGAGAATGCCGCCTGGCTCGGCGGCGTCTCCGGACACGCGGGCCTGTTCAGCGACGCGGAGGATCTCCTCCGGTTCGGCGAATGGCTCTCCAATGCCTGGCTCCGACCGTCCGGGGGGACGACGAAGGGCCGCGCCATCCCGATCTCAACAGCCACGATCCGCGAGTTCACCCGGCGCCAGAACGTCGTGGCCGGGTCGAGCCGAGCGTTAGGGTGGGACACGCCCTCCGAAGGGAGCAGCGCCGGGACCCGCCTATCCGCCGCGAGCTTCGGGCACACCGGATTCACCGGCACGTCGCTGTGGATCGATCCGGAACGTCAACTGGTGATCGTGTTGCTCAGCAATCGAGTCCACCCGACCCGCGAAAACCCACGACTCGGCCCGCTCCGCGCCCTCGTCGCCGACCGAGTGGTCGAAACCCTGTTCGGCTCCGGCGCGGGCAGGGCCGATTCGGTCCGTTGACTTAGGGTCCGGCAATTCCTACTTTTCATCTGGTAATTGCAGCGCAGCTCGAATTAGAAGGAGCAATCATGAGCACGACCGAAGAACACGCTGCCGAATCGGGTTTGGCAGTCCACTTGACGCCACAGGCCCTCGATCAGGTCCTCAAGTTCATGGCCGCCGAAGGTGTCTCCGAGGAGACCGGTGGTCTCAGGGTGAGCGTGCTCCCAGGTGGGTGCTCGGGATTCAAATACAGCTTGAACATCGAAGAGCGCCCGCTCGAGGATGATATCGTGCTTCCGACGGATCGGGTGAAGGTGTTCGTGGATGGCTTCAGCCTTCCCTACCTGAACGGCGTGCAGATCGACTACGTGACCTCGATGCAGGGATCCGGGTTTACCTTCAGCAATCCGAACGCGACCGGTGGATGTGGCTGCGGGACGAGCTTCAACGCCTAACCAGCCGGCATGATGTCGAAAGGGGGAGCCTCTCGCGGCTCCCCCTTTTTTATCCCTCTCAGGCGCCTCTGTGCTGTCAGGGCACTTCGAACTCGATCGGCAACATCGAGTCGATACACGCGCGATCCGGCGGTGCTGCGGGGTTCGCGAGGAACGCCCGCATGACCGCCCGCGGACAGCTTTGTCGAAGGGCCTCAAGCGCCGTTGCCGGTGGAACGATGAGAGTCGCGCGCGGCAGCGACGTCGCAACCACATTCGCCAGACTCGGTGGAGTGGTGGGATCGTTGGCGCCGGCCATGACGAGGGTCGGAACCCGGGTCACGACCTCGCGATTGCGAGGAGCGGCCGCGGCCGGCCCGGCCCACGCGCTGCATCGCGAGGCATCCGCCCGTACCAGACCTAACGCCAAGCCCGCCACGGATGCGGGCCATTGCTCCTCCGTCTCGAACGCCGAGATCGGAGCCGAGTCGTCGCCGCACTCGAGCACGAGGGCACGGCCCGCGGCATGGAGTCGGCTCATGTCGAGCCCTTCGGGAACGTCGGCGCCGCGCTGGAGCAGGCGGCTCGCTGTGGCCCAGTCGCCGCGCGAAGCTGCCGCGAGCCCGCCGGGAATCCCGCCTAGCTTTGCTTGATCCGACAGCGCGCCAGCGACCATCTCGAAGAATCGGTCGGACGTGATCGTTTCGTTGGCGAACGACGCCGGACGCCGTTCCAGCGCGCTCACAACTTGGACGAACTGCTCTCGGGCATCCGGGTAGGCCCGGCGACAAGCCGGGTCGGCGCGACACGCTGCGAGCAGTCGAGACAGCGCGTCGAGAGCGCCGCCTGCATGAGCGATTCGGGACTCGGCCGTGCCCGGGTCCGGCGAGTCGAGCACAACCGCGCGAACCTTGCCGGGGTTCGTCCGCATCAGTTCCAAAGCAGAGCGAGCACCCGATGAGAGCGCATAGAGATTGATCCGCTCGGCGCCCACTGCTCGGGCGAGATCGAGGTAGTCCGCCGCGGCCTGGAGAACACCGTACTTCCCCAGATCGATCCCGGACCGCGTCAACGAATCGCGGCAGGCGACCAGCTTCGCCGCGATCGTATCGGCACGGGGCAACCCGAGATTATCGCAGGTGAGCGCCGGCGTCGAATATCCGTTGCCCCGTTCTTCCATCACGATGAAGTCGCGATCCGATCCGGCCTGCTGATACGCCGCCACCTGGAGCAACCCCGCGAAGGCGCTCGTTCCCGGGCCTCCCGTCAGGTAGATGATGGGATCGGGTTGCCGGGGCATTCTGGTTGCCGGAAGCACGACGAAAGGAAGCGTGATCGATCGCGGTCCGGAGCGCCCACCGAGCGAGTCGCGGCTCTCCGGCACCACGAGCTCGCCACAGTGATACTCGGCACCCGGAAGCTCCGGAACGCAGGGAACGTCGGCGGGAGAGCCGGGTTGCTTGGCTTGGTCCGCTTTGGTCTGGCGACAGCCGGCGACCAAGACCAATGCCGTGAGGGCGGCGGCGGTCCCCGAGGTCATTCGTTAGGCTCCAGCAGCGCACGCAGCGCGGCCCCGATGATCGGGATCTCCTCGTCGCGGAGCACGTCCATGCAGACAATTAGGGTCGAGCCCTCCGCGCTACACGATATGCTCGGCGATCCGGCCTCGAGGGCGGCGGCCACCGACTGAGCGGTCCGGCGACCGACCGACGGGACGGTGACGACGAGTGAATTGACGGGTTCCGGTACCAGCCGTTCGTCCATCGTGAAATACTTCGGCTCTGAGCTGATTCCCGGGATCCCGCCGATCAGATCGGCCAGTTCGGCGACCTGCCGCCGATAGCGCGCCCACCGCTCGCTATGATCGAGCGCGAGCCACTCCTCGAGCGCGACGACGACTCCGACGATTGTCTGGCGGTCCATCTTGAGCGGCCGCCCGAACGTTCGGTACGGACCCGATTCGTAGCGGAGAAAGCCGTTGACCGAGACCCAATCGATCATCCGGCGACTCCCGGCGATGAACCCGCCTGCATTGGGTCCTCCAAAATACTTCGCGCTGAAGCATACCAAATCGGCGCCGGCAGCGATGTGACTCGGCATGAGCTCGAGCGGCCAGCAGAGATACGCCGCGTCCACGAGCACCGGGATGCCGTGGCTCCGGCCCACGGCGACGAGCCGGGCGAGCCCGACAGTCCCGGCCGACCGGTCGAGATGGGCCGGAAGAAAAAGCGCCGCCGTGTTCGGCCCAATCGCCGCTTCGACCTCCGCTTCCGTGGTGCCGCCCGCGCCACCCGCGATGACGAGCTTGGCACCGGTCATCGTGATCTGGCGATCGTACTTGTAGCGGTGGTTGCGCTGGAGGACGATCTCGTTCTTGAGGCCCGCAGTATCGGGCAATCGCTGGCCTGCCGCGCCGTCGCCGCCGGTCATCGCCGCGCTCACCATGAGTGCGATCGAGGCGGCCGCGCCTGGAGTGACCCAAGCCGCCTCCGCGCCTAACCGTCCGGCGATGAGCCGGCCGGAGCCGTCGAGCAAGTCCGCCAGCTTGACGAACTGATCGTTCACCTCGGTCATCGCGCCCCACACTCCAGGCGAGAGCCGCGAGCCGCCGAGGTCGGTGTAGATCCCGGAGGCGTTGATGACCGGCCGGATTCCCATCCGCTCGAAGACGGTGCCGGTGCGGGTCATGCCTCGATCCATCGCCCAACGTCCTCGATCTCTGCCCGGGCCGCGACGTAGTTGGCGACCGCCGCATCGAGGACTCCGACTCCGGTCAGGTCGGCGATCGTGATCTCTGCGGCCGAGCGGCGCCCCGGCTTGAGCCCGGCGGCGACGTCGCCGAGCTCCGCATGGACCTGGTCGGCACGGAGCACACCGGCGGCGACCGCGTGGTGGATCTCCCCCTGCGTGAGGCACTGCTTGAGCCGGTCCGCAACCACCGTCGCTCCGCCTAACAGAGACGCTTCGAGCTCCCGCTTGTGGGCCATGTCAGAGCCCATCGCGGTGATGTGAGTGCCCGGTCGGACCCAGGCAGCCTGTACAACCGGCTCGTCGGCCGGCGTGGTGGTCACCACGATGTCCGACTGAGCCACGAGGTCCTCGGCCCGCGCGACCGGCTCGACGTTTCGGCCAAACCGCTCGGTCATCTCGGCGGCGTACTCGGCTGCCCGCGCGGGGTTCCGGCTCCACACCAGCACCCGGGTCGGAGCGCGCACCTCGAGCAGCGCTTCGAGCTGATAGCGGGCCTGGGTTCCGGCGCCGACGATCCCGACCGTGGCTGCATCAGCCCGAGCGAGCAGGTCAGCAGCGATTGCGCCGGCGGCTCCGGTCCGGAGCTCGGTGAGGAAGCCGTTGTCGAGGATCATGACTCGGAGCAGCCCCGTCGTCGCGTCGAAGACCCAGACCGCTCCGGACGTCACCGGCAAACCGCGCTTCGGATTCTCGTAGAATCCGGTCGCCACCTTGATCGAGAAGAACGGGGCGCCGTGGAGGTAACCCCCTTTCCCGTGCACCTCTCCATGATGCTCGGGTATCTCGATCGTGAGCACATCCGGCTGCTCCACCTCGCCGCGCGCGAGCTTCGCGAACGCCTCCCTGCATTCCGCGATCGCCGCGCGAGGGCCGATCAGCTTCCGAGTCTCCGCTTCGTTTAGCACCCGTACTTTCATCGAAACCCCTCGCATTTTGACCAGTCCCACAGGACCGGCTTTGCCGCCATATTTGGTTCCATGCCGCGATCACCGAGCCCGAGGCCAACCCCACGCCAGGCCCCGCGGGACCAGGCCGCCATCGTCTATGGCGGGCTCCGCACGCTGATCGTCTCGGGCCAGCTTCTGCCAGGGACGCGCCTGGTCGAAAAACACATCGCCGCCAGATTCGAGGTCAGCCGCACTCCGGTTCGAACCGCGTTGGATCGGCTCGAACAGGAGGGATTTGTCGTTACATCTCCCGGCCTCAAGCATTCCCTGTCGCAAGTGGCGCCGCTCACCCGAGACGACGCGATCGAGCTGCTGGAGACGATCGCGGCGGTCGAGGGCGTTGCCGGCCGCCGGGCAGCCGCGCTACCGGCACCGGCCCGGCGCCGGCTGACTGCTCGGCTGGCTCGAGTGAACCGACGGCTCCAAGCAGCGTCTCGCAAGCACGAGCCCGATCACAACGTTCTGCATCAGCTCGACGCCGAGTTTCACGGCCTCTTCACCGATGCTGGAGCAGGCCCGCGGCTCGGAGGCCTCCTTCGCAGCTTGCGACCTCAAGCGACCCGGTACGACCAGCTTTACGTCGTCCTGCTCGCTCACCGAATGCAGCCCTCGATCCGGGAGCACGACGCCATCATCAAGGCAATCGGCAGGGGCGATCCCGATCGGGCCCAGAGGGCGGTCGAGGCCAATCAGCGCAACGCGGGCCAGCGGCTCGCGGAGGCAATCGTCGATCGGGGAGAGCGCGGTAGCTGGTAACCGGACCACACGACGTGACTCGGCCCCAAGAGTTGCATACAATGTTGGTCATTCTGAGCCCGGTCCACTAGACCCCCACTTGGACCGACCGGCGTGAAACCACCCTCGAATTCTCTAACGGAGCTGATCAACGTGACTACCGCCCCCGCCCACGACGTCGCGGCCCGTGCTCGAGAGTTACTCCGTACGACCCTGCCGTGCGAGATGGTCTTTATCTACCTCCCCGAAGACGCGAACGATGTCCGGCTCTTCCCCCGGTACGTCGCCGTCGGCTACGCCTTCGTGTCCGTCCATCCCGCCGGCGACGGCCATAACATCGGCGAGGCGATCCGCCGGATCGCCCGGTGCCGGGCGGACATCCTGGGCAGCCCGAGCGAATACCTGCTCGTCGAAACCGTCGCCGACATCACCCGCGCTCGCCGCGAAGGCCGCCTTGGGGTTGGCATGCACCTCGAGGGATTCCGCTGCCTCGAGCGCGACCTCAACATGGTCGAGGTGTACTACCGGCTCGGGGTCCGGTTCTGTCATCCGATCTTCAACCAGATCAATTCGATCGGCGGCGGCTGCGCCGACCGGATGGACATCGGGCTCACCCGGTTCGGCCTCCAAGTGATTGCCGAGATGAATCGGGTCGGGATGATAGTGGATGGAGCGCACGCCGGCTACCGGAGCACGATGGACATGCTGGAGCACTCGGCCCACCCGGTCATGCTCAGCCATCACGGCTGCGACGCGCTGCATCCTCACTTCCGAAATCTCAAGGACGACCAGATGAAGCGCTGTGGCGAGCGCGGCGGCGTCGTCGGCATCAGCGGGGCCGGCTTCTACCTCGGCGGCGAGCCAACCCCCGCCCTGTTCTTCAAGCACGTCGATTACGCCGTCCAGTTGATCGGCGCCGAGCATGTGGCGCTCGGAACCGACTACCTCGCGACGCCCGAAGTCCTCGCCGGTCATATCAAGGCCCGCCCCAACGAGTGGCCCGGCCTCGCCGAGGGGAAGTGGGAGCCGCTCCGCTTCATGCCGCCCGAGATGGTGCCGGAGGTGGTCGAGCTGATGCTACGCAACGGCTATTCGGATGACGCGGTCAAGGGGATCCTGGGAGAGAACTTCTTGCGGGTGTGCCGGCAGGTGTGGAAGTAGGGGGTCGGAAATCGGGTTCAAAGGGAGTATCGGCATGGCGAGAGGCCGGATCTAAATGGGCTCGGCCGACCTGGTCGTCATCCTCGTCTATTTCGCCGTTACGCTGAGCGTTGGGCTTTGGGTTGCCCGGAACCAGCGAACGGCCGGCGACTATTTCCTCGGTGCCCGCAATCTTCCGGCCTGGAGCGTGCTGCTCTCCATCGTCGCGACCGAGACCTCCGCGCTCACGGTGATCTCGGTTCCCGGGATTGGCGCCCGTGGCGACCTGACATTTCTCCAGCTCGCCTTCGGGTACTTGGTCGGGCGGATCCTGGTGGCCCGGTGGCTGCTCCCCGGGTATTTCACCGGGCAACAGGACACCGCCTACACTCGGCTGGAGCGGCGATTCGGGGTCTCGACCCGGCGCTATATGTCGACTGTGTTCCTGGTAACCCGCTTTCTCGGCGACGCGGTTCGGGTCTATGCCAGCGGGATCCCGCTCGCGCTGATCACCGGATGGTCGATCCCAACGTCGATTCTCGTCATGGGGGTCGTAACGGTCATCTATACGCTGGCGGGTGGCTTCAAGGCAGTCGTCTGGACCGACGTCTTCCAGTGGACGATCTACATCATCGGCGGGCTGATCGCGCTCGGGATCGCGTGGCGGCTGGCGGGCGGGGCCGAAGCTGCCCTGGCCGCGGCACGGGCTGCGGGCAAGCTTCGGGTCATCGACCTTCATGTCAATCTGACGACCACGTACTCGTTCCTCGGCGGGATCGTCGGCGGGGCGCTCTTATCCGCAGCCTCTCACGGCACCGATCACCTGATCGTGCAGCGGCTCCTCAGCACCCGGTCGCTCAAGGATGCCCAGGTCGCCTTGATCGGATCGGGCGTCGTGGTGATTCTCCAGTTCACTTTGTTTCTGCTGATCGGCAGCGCGATCTGGGCGGCGGGGCTCGCGCCCGCCGGCGAGCTTCCCGATCGGCTGTTCCCGCGTTTCATCGTCGATCATATGCCGACGGGCATTTCGGGCCTGCTCGTCGCGGGGATCCTGGCCGCGGCGATGGGCACGCACAGCTCCGCGATCAACGCGCTTGCGTCGGCCGCGACGTATGACCTCTATTCAAGCTGGACCGGTCGGCAGGATCCCGGCCACCTGCTCAAGGTCGGTCGGGCCTTTTCTACGATTTGGGGAGTCTTGCTGGTTTTCGGGGCGCTGTTCTTCGACGCGTACTCACGAAGCTCAAACACACCGATTGTAGTGCTGGCGCTCTCGATCGCATCCGTCACCTACGGTGCGCTGCTCGGAACTTACCTGCTCGCCGGCGTGTCCGGCATACGGGGGACTAACGTGGTTGTCGCCTCTTCCATTACGATGGTCGTCATGCTCATCGTGATCTTCGCAAAGCAGCTCAGCACCGCGATACCCTGGCTGACGCCGGTCGGCTCGCTCGCGTGGCCCTGGTATGTGCCCCTTGGCACTGGCTTGACGTTGGCGATCGGATGGAGCGCATCGCGGGTGCGACCGACCACAGAGCGGAGCGCCGCATGATCGCCATCGGCTTGGATGCAGGCGGATCGAAGACGACGGCCGTGATCGGGGACGGCACCTCGGAGATGAAGCGGATCGCGGGGACGATGGGTGCGATGCGGCCGGGGCTGGGCGTCGCGGTGGCGGCCGCGATCGCGGATATGGTGCGGGGGCCGCTTGTCGCGCTCGGCGTGCGACAGGCGGATGCGCTGGTCGTGGGCGCGGCCGGCGCGGGCCGGACCGAGGAGCAAGTCGAGCTCCGCGACGCGCTCTGGGGTGAGCGAATCGCCAAACGGGTGCGGGTTACCAGCGACGCCGAGATCGCGCTCGAAGCCCTGGGCCGGCCGATCGGCATCATTCTGATCTCGGGAACCGGCAGCATGGTGCTGGGCCGAAACGCGGCCGGGGTGGTGATTCGGCGGGGCGGCTACGGCTGGCAGATGAGCGACGAAGGCAGCGGATACGCCGTCGGCCGGGCGGCGCTCCGGGCCGTGGGTCAAGCCTACGACGGTCGCGGGCCGAAGACCGCCCTGCTCGACCTCATCGTCAAGAAAATCCCGGGGTCCGGCATCGAAGCGGTGATTCGGTGGTCTACGATCGCCCGGCCCTTCGACATCGCGGCGCTCGTTCCCCTGGTGGCGCAGGCGGCGCGCGAGGGGGACAAGGTCGCAATGGCCATCCTGGACGAGGCCGGCGCCGACCTCGCCGCGCTGGTCCGCTCGCTGCTTCCAAGCTTCGACGCGAACGAGACGATCGCGGTCGGTTACCTGGGCGGTCTATTGACCGAGGACGGACCTCTCGCCGATCGGGTCACCGAATCGCTCCGAAACGAGCCCCGGCTCGAGATCATTCCGGGAACGGTCGACCCGGCGTCCGGCGCGCTCGCGATGAGCCGCCGGCTGGCTGAGCAGGAGTGATTCCGGGTTAGGACAAGGACGTCACGACGGCGACCGGAACCCGTTGGAGTTGTGGGTTCCGTCGCAGAACGGCGCATTCTTCGTCCCGCCGCACCGGCAGAAGGAGCAGGTCGCCTTCTCCACTACCTCTCCGTTCTCCCTCTCAACCACGACGCGGCCCCGGACGATCAAGGGGCCGTTCTGCCTAACAGTAACCGTCACCTCCCCGTTGGCGGACGCCGCTGCGGCCGGCCGCTCACCGAGCCTGCGGGCCTGCAGCGCGCCGGACGGACATTTGGCCACGGCAGCGGCGACGGCGGCCGCGTCCGCTTTTTCGGGCTGAATCCAGCGGCGCTCGTTCACGTCGAACACCTCCGGCAGCGATCGAAGACAGATCGCTGAGTGAATGCAGAGCGTCGGATCGAAGGTGACGACGAT
>JBDTOH010000038.1:0-18946 GCA_039933355.1 Gemmatimonadota bacterium
CATCGCCTGGTCGGCGAACGCGATCTTCTTCCCATCGGGGGACCAATATGGGCGGTAGCGATAACCCGGTCCGTACGACGTGAGCTTGCGCTCCGCTCCGGAGCCGTCCGCCGGACGGACGGTGAGCTCGTACTCGCCGGATCGGTCGCTCCAGTACGCGATCTGGGTCCCGTCCGGCGACCAGGACGGCAGCCGCTCGGCCACGCCGGAGCTTTGGGTGAGGTTGACAACCGGTCCAAACTCCGCCGGCACGGTGAAAATTTCGCCCCGCGCCTCGAACGCCGCCCGGAGGCCCGTCGGCGACAGCCATGCGTTCTGGATCAGGCCGGAGACTTTCTCAATCCGGGGCCTAACGGTCGCCATATCGGACGCGACCTGGACCCGGACCTCTTTGCTCTGCTCGGTCGCGAGATCGAGGAGGTAGAGCCGGCCGCCGGCCTGGAAGACGATGTCCGAGGGCCCGATCGCGGGGAACGTGATGTCGTCGGGGAAGTGGGTGACCTGCCGCAGGGTGCCCTTGTCCTGATCGTAGGCCCAGATGTTGTAGCGAGTGCTGGGCTCGCGATCCGAGAGGAAATACATGGTCCGGCCGTGCCACATCGGGTAGACGTCGTTGGCCGGGCTGTCGGTGACGTTCTTCGATTCGTAGGTGGTGAGATTGAAGAGCCAGATGTCCGGCGATGAGCCGCCGCGGTAGCCCTTCCAGTCGCGGGGAGATGTCGTCATCGGCGGGTACGGCATGTAGCTGAGCCACTTCCCGTCCGGCGAGATCGCGCCGTACTCACCGACCGGCACCGGCAACCGCTCGGGAAGCCCGCCCGCCGCGGAGACTTTGTGGAGCTGGTAGTAGCGGACCCGCTCGCTCCGCATCTGCGAAGCGAAGAGCAGGCTCTTCCCGTCGGGGTACCAATCCTGAAGCCGGTCCGGCATCGGATGATGAGTGATCCTAACGGCCTCGCCGCCCGTCGCGGGCATGGTGTAGACGTCGGCGTTCCCCTCGTAGTTCCCGGTGAACGCGATCTGAGAGCCGTCCGGCGAGAATCGTGGCCAGGTCTCTTCGCCGCGAGGAGAGCTGAGCCGGGTGGCGAGCCCGCCGGTCTTCGGCATGGTCCAGATGTCGCCGGCGTAGACAAATGCAATCTGGGTAGCGGACACGTCCGGGTAGCGGAGGAGCCGGGCATCGACCTGGGCGGCGAGCGCGCATGGGACGCCGACGGTGAGTCCGAGCCAAAACGTCGTGCGGCGCATGGACTGGTCTCCGGATATGGTTGGGTTGTGAGCCTGAACTTTAACTGTCATTCCGGGCAAAGCGAGGCGCTTATGCCTGCCGGCGAATCAGCGACCGATCATGGCGTCTCGATCTCGTGAACCTTCTCGACGATCGGGAGGGTGACGAACGATGAGCCCGCGGCGCCGTGAAAGACGACCTGATGCGCCCCAATCGGCGTGGCCTCGCTTCCGAGCCTGCCGCCGGTGTTCAGGTTCCGCGCGAGCAGGGGAAACGCGGCCGACATGATCGACAGCCGGAGCTGCGCTCCGGGCTCAACCGCCACGCACGTTCCCCCAGAGATCGATCTGATAGGTCTCGGCCTTGCCGGGGACGAGCGGACCGGTCCGCAGACCGTCATGGCCTCGCGCGGCGATTCCATCGTATAGACGAGGACATCACGCCGGCTCTCGATGCTGCGGTAGTCGTCCGGATTGATAGTCGATTGGCCACTGCGGACGATGATTTCCGAATGGCTTCCCCCCAACTGAGCACGCGCTGCTCCCCGACGTAGCGCCCGAGCAGGCGGGAATAGTTGCCGTAGGAACGCGGGTGCAGCCTGGTGCCTTGCATGCTGTCCGGGTCGACGCCATTGGCATCGGTGTTGATCTTGACCCACGGACGGCGGAGCTGGAGCGGCAGGTTGGACTCCGTCATCATGTGCACGACCATGTTGACGGTCGGCTCCGAGACGACGAGGGCGGCCCACGCGTCGACCCAAGTCTTTTTGAGACCGGCGGCCGCCTCACTAAGCCGCTTTCCCTCCCACTTACGGTTCTCCGGCTTTCGAAACCCGCTGAACTGGATCCCGTCGGGTCCGGCCAGCAGGCAGAGCCCTTCGGAGTTAGGCGCGGGGTAGAGCATTGCCTCCGTGATCTTTGCCATCGTTCCAGGGTCCTGCAGGTTGGCGAGCAGCTTGCCGTCGGCGGCCGCCCACGGTGGGGCGCAATTGGAAAGACCGGTCCAGCCGGCTGTGTAGAGATACATGTCGACGCCGACGTCGGCGCCGGCCGTCCATGGCGGCCGGCATCTTGGACCAGTTCTGGACGCGCGATGCCGTGAAGTGGTAGATCTCCACCGGCACGCCACCGTCGGTCCCGATTCGAAAAGCCTCATCGATCGCTTCGAGGAGCCGATCAGCTTCGGACCGCATGTGAGTGATGTAGATGCCGCCGTACGGCGCCGCGGCCTTCGCCAGCTCGATCAGCTCCGCGTTGGTCGCAAAGTTTCCGGGCGGATAGATCAGCGCGCTCGCGACACCGAGCGCACCGTCCTCCATGGCGCTCTTGACCACCGCCCGCATCGTATCCAGCTCGGCCGGCGTGGGCGTACCTTCGGCTTCTCCTTTGGCGTAAACCCGGACAATCTGGGCGCCGATGAACGAGCCAACGTTCTGCGAGACACCGCGCTGCTCCATCAGCTCGAGCCACTTGTCGAATCCGTGAGGATTCGCGAGCGTGCGGCTGAGCGAGTCTGCCACCGACGCGTACGGGTTGCCCGGATCCTTCATGGCGGCGAGCCGCTTGGCGTTGATCGGAGCCACGCTTTCGCCTTCTCCGACGATCGCGGTGGTCACCCCCTGCGTCACCATGCTGACGACCCGGCCGTCGCCGAGCGTGAAGGCGCCCATCGACTGGGCGTCGATATCGATGAAGCCCGGGGATACGATCTTGCCGCTCGCGTCCACCCGCTGCTTCGACTGGGCGCCGGCCAGTAAACCGGGAGGCGTGATCCGAACGATCCGGTCGCCTCGGATTCCGATATCGCCGTAGAACCACGGGTTCCCGGTGCCGTCCACGATCCTCCCGCCGCTGATGACGAGGTCATAGCTTTGCGCCGATGTCGACGCTCCGCTCCGATCGGGCTCCGGTGCGTGGTCACACCGAGGACAATGACCGCAGCGAGCCACGACGAGGCCCGGAGCCGTTTAGCCATTGTGATCTCGCGGGATGACAGCGCGAGCCTAGTTCGAGCCCGCCGGCACGGCGGCCATCAGCAACTCCATCGCTCGGCGCAGCGCCTTGTCGCCCTCCGCACTGCCCCTGTACTTGCCGAGCCGCACGATCACCATCTGATGCGAGGGGATGATGGTCGCGCTCTGTCCTCCAGCGCCGAGCATGGCAAAGGCGTCCTTCGGAACGGCCCAGCCGCCATCGCCGTTGACCCAGAAGAAGCCGCCGCCGTAAATCAGCCGTCCGTCGGCCACCCACGCCGGCGCCAGCGTCCGGACGTAATCCACGTAGTGCTCCGGCAAGATCCGGGTCCCGTTCCAGACGCCGTCCTGGAGATAGAGGTTGGCCAGACGGGCCCAGTCGCGGGCGGGAAGGAGCTCGTAGCCCTGGGTCAGAAAGTTGCCGTAGGGATCGGTTTCGATGACGGCGTTCCGGATGCCGATCTTGTCGAACAGGTTGCGCTGCGGGAACGCGTGGTAAGCTTCGCCCCGCTTTTCGACCCCGAGGCGGATCAGGTAGTTGGTGAGCACCGGATCGGTGTTGCGATACCGGCCGACCGTGTTAGGCGGCCATTGCTGGGGTCGGGTCGCGGCCCAGGCAAATGAATTGGCGCCGCCGGTGTAGTAGTAGAGGTGATCGGGGTAGCCGAGCGAGGGATCGTAGCCGGGATCTTGGGGCGCTCGGATTCTGAGCCCGCTCGACATCCGCATGATGTCCATGATCCGGATCGCGCGCCGCGGATCACCTTCGTGCTGCCATTCCGGGACGGGCGCCGGCTGGTCGAGCGTGTAGACGCCCTGTTGAATGAGCACACCCATGAGGCTTCCCGTCAGGCTCTTGCCCATGGACCAGCTCTCGAGCGGTGTGTGGATTCCGATGCCTTTGGCATAGCGCTCGCCAAGAATGCGGCCCTTGTAGGTGACCAGGAAGGCGAGCGTCATCGCTTCCGGCGGCCCGAACCCCGCCAGGATCGCCTCGGCCACCTTCGCCGAATCGGCGCCGACGGGCCACGGCTCGTGGGTGAGGACGTCGCCCATCGGCCACGGAGTCGTGGCGCTGTTAGGCAGGTTCGGTTTGACGACCGACGGCTTGAAGAAGACCGAGTCGGCGCCCTTCGGCAGCGCCACGCACCCCTGGCTGCCGTAGCGCTTCGCGACCCGGGTTACGCCGGACGTGAGCGTGAGCCGGACGGTCTCGGACTTCCGGTCCACGACCGTGTCCTTGACGTTGGCGCGGTCGGCGAGCGGGCCGGTGAAGAAGCCGACGTTCGCGGCCGCGTCGGCCGGATCGAGACCGGTGATGAACACGGCTGCGCAGAGTGTGGTTGCAAATCCCGCGATGGAATGCTCGAGCGGATCGCCCGGCGGGGCCGTCCAGGTCCCCGGGAACGCGAGCGAGTCACCGCGCGCGATCACGGCGGCCATTGGATTGGGCGGCGTTGCAGGGCCCGGCGGCGTCTGCTTGTCGGCCGTGCCACAGGCACTGAAAGCGAGCAGGATGGACATAGGAAGCGAATATCGAGCAAACGGGCGCACGAGCGACCTCCAGGGGTTGGGGCCGGTGTCCTTCCGGTCGCGGTCCAAGTTCATGGTATACGATACCACGGACCTGAAGGAAACCCCGCCGATTCAGCTCCGTCCAGCCGGCGCTGGTCGATTTGTACTTGGTGCGGCCGCCCTGATCGGGTTCGTGAATCCAGCCGCCGACGGGAGGATGGGCCACCTTGCCGCCGTCTGCGTCCCAGCCTCGATCACGTCATTGCCGTCGACGCGCAAGGACTCCCGTTCGAACCGGCCATCGAAGGCAAGGAGCGGGCGGAACTGTCCGCGAATGGAGCGAGCGAGTGCGTCCCGCGCGACAACCTGTCCGTCCGGCTGGTGGAAAGCATCACGAATCTGGTCGTGGCAACCGTCCAGCTCGTCCAGCAGTTGCGAGGGCGAAGAGTCGGACGTCATGGAGTCAGACCCTCTGACATCAAATCGCCTGCCCGCCCCGCTCCCCGGTCCGAATCCTGATGCAGTCGTCGAGCGGCACCACAAAGATCTTGCCGTCCCCCACCTGGCCATTGGCACCGCTCCGGGCTCCCCGGATGATCGCGTCGATCGCGGGCTCGACGTACTGATCGTTCACCCCGACCGTGATCTCGACCCGCGAGACCATGCGGGACTGAACCCGCTGGCCCCGCACATACTCGACCTCGCCCTGCTGGCGGCCGTGGCCTTCCACCGGCCTCACCGTTAGGCGGTAGCTGTCGCCCTCGTCGAGCACCGTCACGAGCTCGTGCTGGACGGCCTCGAGCCGCTCGGGCCGGATGACTGCGATGATCAGTTTCATATCAGCTCGGAGTGATAGCCGCGCTCGCCGTGGAGCGCCAGATCGAGCCCGTCGCGCTCCTGGTCGGCGTCCACTCTGAGGCCCATTGAGGCCCGAAGCAGAAGCCCGAGCACCAGGGTGCCGGTCACGGTGAATGCGATCGTCGCGCCGGCGCCGAGGAGCTGCTTGCCGACCTGGCCCCAGTTGCCGCCCGTGAGGGCGCCGGCGACCGGCGTGAAGCAGAGAAAGCCGGTCGCGATCGCGCCGAGCAAGCCGCCGACACCGTGGACGCCGAACGCGTCGAGCGAATCGTCGTAGCCGAGCCGTCCTTTGAGCTGGACCGCCGCGTAGCACGCGTACGAAGCCAGCATGCCGATCACGAGCGCCGCCCACGGCATCACATGGCCGGCCGCCGGCGTGATCGCGACCAGACCGGCCACGATTCCCGAAGCCAGCCCCAGACTGGTCGGCTTACCGTGATGCCACCACTCGATCAGCATCCACGACAGGCCTGCGGCAGCGGCGGCGGTCTGCGTCGTGGCGAACGCCAGCCCCGCGATGGCGCCCGCGACCGGATGCTCGACCGCCACCGCGCTCCCCGCGTTGAATCCGAACCAGCCGAACCAGAGCAGCCCGGCGCCCGTCAGCGTCATCGGCAGATTGTGCGGTGCGACCGCGCCGCCCCGCTCGAAGTCCTGCCGCCGCCCAACCAGAAGCGCAAGGACCAGGGCGGAAAACCCGGAGGCGATGTGCACGACCGTGCCGCCGGCGAAGTCGAGCACGCCGCGCTCGAACAGCCAGCCGCCAGGCGCCCAGACCCAGTGGGCGAGCGGGCAGTAGATCAAGGTGGACCACAACAGCGAGAACACGATGAACGTCGAGAACTTCATCCGCTCGGCCACCGCGCCGCTGATCAACGCCGGTGTGATGATGGCGAATTTTCCCTGGAACATGACGAAGGCGAGCTGTGGGATCAGCTTGTCGGCGTAGAGGTCGGTCGGCTTGATCGAGGCGAGCCCGAGGAGCGACGTATCCCAGCCGATCAGCCCGCCCCGATCGGTGCCGAACGCGAGGCAATAGCCGATCACGACCCATTGGACTCCGATCACCGCCATGGCGCCGAAGCTGTACATCATAGTGCCGATGATGTTCTTGCGGCGGACCATGCCGGCGTAGAACATGGCCAGGCCGGGCACCATGAGCAGCACCATGGCCGCACTGGCCAGCATCCAGGCGGTGCTTCCCGAGTCGATGGCAGGTGGGGTATCGAAGCCGAGCATGAAGTCTGGACTCTGAAGAGTGCCTAACGTCCGGCGCGCGGTGCCGGGCCTCGAAGCAAAGCTACATCGGCGCGGCGCGAAACGGCACCGCCCTGAACCTGATCTCAGCGACGGCGCTCCGATACCGCGAAGGAGATCCCCCGCGTGCGCTCGGGATGACAGTCTGAAGGGACAGGCCCGTCTCCAAGCGACTTCGCCGCCGGCGGCGTCCAATCATTGTCGCACTACTGCCGGGCCTGAGCGACCCGGTCTACATTTGTCTACCCAACCGCCCAAGGTATTCCATGACCGGCCGTTTGTCCGCCCTCTATCTGCTCCTGCTTGCCGCCTGCGCGTCCCCGAAGGCTCCGCCCCAGTCCGCCGACAACGGGACCGCCCGCATCGACCGCGTGCTGGCCGGCCTCCGCCCCGGCCTCGCAATCACCGGGGAGCCTGTCGTGCGGTGGACCCTGGCTGAGCGGATGAAGCACTACAACGTGCCGGGGGTGAGCATCGCCGTTATCGACAGCGGACGGATCGTCTGGGCCAAAGGCTTCGGCGTCAAAGAGGCAGGCAGCACCGATTCCGTGAACACGGAGACCCGCTTCCAGGCCGGGTCGATCAGCAAGCCAACGTTCGCGCTCGGGGTGATGCGCCTGGTTCAAGAGGGCAAGCTCAACCTCGACGAGGACGTGAACGCCAAGCTCACCTCGTGGAAAGTGCCGGACAATAAGTTCACCGCGAAAGAAAAGGTCACGCTCCGCCGGATCCTGAGCCACAACGCCGGCCTCACGGTGCACGGGTTCCCCGGCTACGAAGCGGGCACGCCGGTTCCGACCGTGCCGCAGGTGCTCAACGGCGAGAAGCCCGCTAACACCGCGCCGGTCCGGGCCGACACGTTTCCTGGCGCGATCACGCGATACTCCGGAGGCGGCACCACGATCGCGATGCTCCTGGTGACCGACGTCACCAAGAAGCCGTTCCCCGATTTCATGAAGGAGACCGTGCTCGGCCCGGCCGGGATGACCCACAGCACGTACGAGCAACCGCTGCCCGCCGCCATGGCGCCTAACACAGCGAGCGGGCATTCGAACAAGGGTGAGGTGGTGAAGGGGAAATACCATACCTATCCGGAGATGAGCGCGGCCGGCCTGTGGACCACGCCTTCCGACCTGGCCACCCTCGCGATCGAGCTGCAGCACACGTACGCCGGCCAATCCGACAAGGTGGTGAACCAGGCAACGCTCAAGCAGATGTTCACGGTCCAGGCATCCAAGGACTCCTCCGGGTTCGGCATCGGGTATTTCATCAACGGCTCGGGGCCCAATCTCGAATTCGCCCATAACGGCGCGGACGAGGGTTTCCTCGCCGATTTCGTGGGGTTCGCCGAGCGAGGGCAGGGCGCCTTCGTCATGACGAACGGCGACAACGGCGGTCAGCTCATGGGTGAGATCGTCGCCGCCGTTGCAGCGGAGTACGGGTGGCCCAGTCATCTGCCCCAGCAGAAGACCCTGATCGCGAAAGACGCGAAGGCCCTGGCTGATCTGACCGGCGGCTACGGTCTTCAATTGGGCGGGCCGAAGCCCGTTCCCGCCTCGGTCGCGCTCGAAAATGGAAAGCTCTTCTTCGAGGCGAAGGACGGCCCCTTCAGCAAGGACGAGCTGCTGGCGGACTCGGATACGACATTCTTTCTGCGCGAGTCCGGTTACCCGGTGACCTTCGGCCGGGACAAGAACGGCAAGGTGATCGGCATCAACGTCGCGGGCGTCGCGGGGAAGCGAATGAAGTAAGAGAGCCCGGAACTTCCCGTGCGAGGCGATTTGCGGACCGCGTGACTGTAGATGCCGGTGAGGAAGAGCAGCGACAGCTCCCACCTGCTCGATCTCTGCGAGATACGGCTGGAGCAGCGCACCGGCAGCTCGTGACGGAGCCAATTGGTCGTTCGTGATACGTTGCCCCGCACTCACCACCACGGTTCCGTACGCCCGTCCCAGAAACCCGCGGCTTGAGTACCCCTCGAGACCAGCCCTCGACGCAAAGGGTCTCGTGGATCAAGGCTTCATCGGGCGACTCGAGCCACCGAGTCTCGGGAACGGCGAGCCGGCCCGCCGGACACTCGATCGAGCCATTGTCGGAAAGCGCCGAGCCTGAGGTGATAGTCCCAAGTCGAGCGTAGGACGATTGCCGCGGCAGGCTCGGCCGCGTCCAAATGACGACCACGGGCGCGTCACGACATAGCAACCCCGCGCGCGAAGGGCGTCCACCAACAGCTGGTCGTCGTCGGTCGCTTCGGGCCGTTCGTCGCAGGTCGCAGGGTGATCAGGATCCGGGAATCGGATCACGCGCCGGGCTCGAAGTCAATGCGGAATGAGAAAGGCAGCCCGTCTCGGTGGAGACTGGCTGCCTCAGCTCAACGGTGAAGGTTCAGTAACCCGGGTTCTGGACGATCCCCGGAGCGACGTTGATCTCCGCCTGCGGAATCGGGAACAGCAGCTTGAACGCCGGAACCCCGAGCACGGTAACCGCGCGGCCCGAGCGGACCAGATCGGCGAACCGGTCGCCCTCTTCGGCGAGCTCGAGTCGTCGCTCACGATCGATCGCGTCGAGCACCTGCTGCTGGGTGGTCACGTCCACGCCGAGCTCGTGAGGCGCCAGCCCCGCCCGAACCCGAATGTCGTTATAAGTCGCCACCGCTTCAGGGAGCTGGCCGAGCCGAGCGAGCGCTTCCGCCTTGATCAGTAGCACCTCGGCAAATCGGATGCCCGGGAAATCCTCGGCCCCGATCGCCGTCGGCCACTTGGTTCCTGATGCGCTTCCTGCCTCGGTGCCCTTGATATTCCACTGGCCCCGAAGGTCCGCTGGATCGTAGGCATCGATCAGGCTCTGCGTCGGACCGAGCTCGGCCCGGCCGCCGTCGTCGGTCGACTGCCAGTAGTACCCCGCGTTAGTGAATTGCTGGGCGGTGAACGTCACCTTGAAGATGTCCTCCGGCGTGTCCTTGCCATCGGCGTCGAACAGGTCCGAGTAGTCGAGCGCGAGCGAGAAACCCAAGGCGACGACTTCGTTCGCCTTGGCGAGGGCGTTGGCGTTGTCGCCGCGATACAGGTAAACCCGCGCCAGCAGGGCCTTGGCCGCCGCGACCGTGGCATGGTTGGTCGGTGAATCGCTGCTCATCAGCTGCTCGGCCTGCTTCAGATCGGCGACGATCTGGGTGTAGACGTCCGCCGCGGACGAGCGGGTGAGGCTGGCCGCGTCCTCCGGCCGCTTCACCGGCGTGACTACGAGGGGTACGCCGCCGTAGAGCTTGACGAGGTTGTGGTAGTTGAGCCCGCGGAGGAAATACGCCTCGCCGAGAATCTGGTCGCGCTCGGCGGAAGGAAGCCCGGCGACGTTAGGCACCTTCTCGATCAGCAGGTTGTCCCGTTTGATCGCCTCGTAGATCGCGTTCCAGATGTCGTCCACCGTCTGGTTATCGGCCCGGAATTGATGGGCGCCCGCGTCGCCGTAGGTGCTGAACGTGCCGGTGTGGAGGGCGTTGTCGCCGTAGAGATCGTTGAAGAACATGAAGTCGCCGCCGTAGTAGCTGCCGCTCTGGAGCGCGTTGTACGCGCCGGCCAGGGCCGCCCGCGCACCCGCCGGCGACGTGATCGCCAGCTGATCGGGCAGCGCATCCGGTGGGTTCGTGTCGAGGAAATTGGTGCACGCCGCAGCGAAGAAGGCGGTCGTGACGAGAAGGTTCCGGCTGAGTCGACGCATGGGTTCACCACCCTACCTGAAAGCCGAACGAAACGATGCGCGCCAATGGATAGGCGTAGAAGTCGGTTCCGAGCGAGATGTTCGCCGTGGATCCGTTGCTGTTCACCTCGGGTGAATAGCCGCTGTAGTTGGTGACGGTGAACAGGTTGTGCCCGCGGAAGAAGACCCGGGCGTTGGCGAAGCCCAGGCTCCGCGCGAGCGAACCGGGAAGTTGGTAACCTAAGGTCAGCTCCTGCAGCCGGAAGTATGAGCCGTCTTCGATGAATCGGCTGGAGACCTCTCGCGCGCCCGAGGTCCCGTCGAAGCTCGCCCGAGGCACGTCGGTCACGTCGCCGGGCTTCTGCCAGCGGCCGAGCACATCGCTGAACTGGTTGTCGTAGTAGTAGCCGTTCGCCGCGCTGAAGAGCCGCATCCCGTTGAAGATCTTATTGCCCTTGCTGAAGTTGAAGAAGGCGGTGAGGTCGAGGCCCTTCCACGCCATCGTGCTCGTCAAGCCACCATTGAAATCGGGCCACGGACTCCCGACGATGGTGCGGTCGGCGCCGGTGATCTCGCCGTCCTTGTTGATGTCGTCGTAGATCGCATCGCCGGTCGCGGGATCGACGCCGAGGAACCGATACATCTGGAAGGCGCCGAGCGGCTGGCCGACTTCAACCCGGTTGGCGAGCCGGAAACCGGCGGAGAACGGCTGATCGTCGAACAGCTTGGTCACCCGGTTCCGGTTGAACGCCATGTTGAGGGACGTCGTCCAGTTGAAGCCGTGGTTGCTCCGGAAGTTGCTGGTCGTGATCGCGAACTCGATGCCCTTGTTGACGATGTTGCCGACGTTCGCGTTGTAGCTGATATAGCCGCTCGCGCCCGCGATCGGCCGGCTGACCAGGAGGTCGTTCGTCCGCTTGTTGTACCAGTCCGCGCTCAGCGTAACCCGGCTCTGGAACAGCTCGAGGTCGAAGCCGACGTCGATCTGGCGGGTCCGCTCCCAGTGGAGGCTGGGATTGCCCAGCGTGCAGGACGCATAACCCGCTTCCGTCCCGTAATTCGCGGTGCAGGCCGAGCTCTGATACGGATAGTTGCCGATCGCCTGATTGCCGGTGAGGCCGGCGCTGGCCCGGAGCTTGAACAGGTCCACGCCCTTGAGCCCCGCGAAGAACGGTTCGCGGCTCATGACCCACGCGACCGAGCCGCCGGGGAAGACGCCGTAACGATTGTCGGGACCGAACGACGAGGAGCCGTCCGTCCGGATCGCGAAGCCGAACAGATATTTGTCCGCCAGGCCGTAATTGGCGCGGCCAAAGACCGAGACCAGATTGTTCTCGGCCCGGGTCCCCGCGAAGTCGGTGACCGTCGTCGCGTTGCTCACCTCATGGAGGCTCGGATCGCTCAGAGTCTCACCCCGGACGAAATTGCTCTCGGTCCGATTGAGCTCCACGCTGGATCCGCCGGTGACCTGGAGGTTATGGCGCCCGCCCCAGGCCCGGCCCCAGTTGAGAAATCCGTCGAACACGTACTTGTTGCCTAACGAGTAGGCCCGCTTCGCGACGCCGTTCACGCTCGCGGCGTAGGTGCCGATAATCCCCGGCGACTCGTACTGGGTCTCCCGGACCGTGTAGAGATCGACCCCGACGCGGCCGGTCGCGGTCAAGTTCGGCGTTGCCAGCCAGCGCGCCTCGAGCGAGCCGAGGATCGTGCCGTTCCGCGCCCGGGTATCGTTCAAGTCGGCGATCGCCACGCTGTTCGCATACTGAAGGCCGTCGGCGGTGCTGGCGAAGCTCCCGTCGGAAAGCCGGATCGGGATCATCGGCTGATTCGCGATCGCGTTCCCGACCACGCCGGTAAGGCTGTTGTCGCCCTCGACCCGGTGGTTGGCCTCACCCGACACCGCGAGCTTCGAGCTGAACGTGAGCTTGTTGCTGGCCTTGAAGTCGAGGTTGACCCGCCCGCCGAGCCGCCGGTAGTCGGACCCGATGACGGTCCCCTCCTGGCCGAAGTAGTTCCCCGACACGCGATATCGGATCGATTCGGTTCCTCCGCTCACTGCGAGCTCCGCGTTCCCGATTGGCGCCCTGCGGAAGATCGCTTTTTGCCAGTCGGTGTTGACGGCGTCGGTGAACCCGAGCTGGTCTTCCATATACCGCGCTCCGTACCCGTCGTTCTCGGCGGCCTCGTCGAAGAAGGCGAGGTACTGAGTCGCGTTGAGCAGCGAGAGCTGCTTGGAGGCTGATTGGACGCCGGCGTAGGTGCTGAACGTCACGACCGGCTTGCCGCTCCGTCCCTGCTTCGTGGTGATCAGAATGACGCCGTTCGAGCCGCGCGATCCATAGATCGCAGCAGCAGCCGCATCCTTGAGGACGTCGATCGACTCGATCTCGTCGGGACTGAGCCCGGTGATGCCGCGCACGCCCTGGCCGCCCAAGTCGAGCTGCGAGATATCCTCCGACACCATGGGAACGCCGTCCACGACATAGAGCGGCTGGCTGTTCGCCGTGAGCGAGGCCGCACCCCGGACGCGGATGGTGACGGCGTTGCCCGGGTTGCCGGCGTTCTGAGTGACCTGCACTCCCGGCGCCTTACCCTGGAGCGCGACGTCGACACTCGCGTGGGCGAGCGTCTCGATGTCCGGCGCGCTGACCGAGCTCACGGCTGTCGAAAGGTTTTCGCGGGTCTGCGTACCGTATCCAACCACGACGACTTCTTCGAGCTGGACCGTGCGGTTCGAAAGAACGAAATCGACGGTGATCTCACCGGTTGCAGGGACGGTGACGTCGCGGGTGACCGGCGAAAAACCGATGGCCTGCACTCGGATGGTTCGGGATCCCGGCGCGACACCGGTCAGACGATAGCGGCCGTCCGGCATGCTCTGCGTTCGGGCGCCGGTGCCAACAACGGAGACTTGAGCCCCGGCAATCGCACGGCTTCTGGCGGAGTCTGTGATCGTCCCTTGGATTGTGGCCTGCGCGGCTGCGGAAGCCGGGCTTCCGAATGCCAGCAGTACAAGGGCCCCGGTCGCCGGCATGGACGACCAGTTCCTGAGCTTCATGAAACCTCCTGTGTGGCGGGCGGAATGCGAATAAATCACTGAATACCGTGGAGGGTTTATCGAGGAAGAACGGCGAGGCCTTGCCGCGGCCGATACCGACTTCCGGTTGGGAGAACCATGATGCCGACGCCGGTCGCACCGAGAACCGGTGCACCGAGTTGGGTCAGCCGGGCGCGACGCGCGTCAAGGATCAGAACTGAGCTCCGGCCGAGAACGCGCCATTCTCCGTCCGGTCCAACCTCGAGCGCGGTGCCCTCGTCGATGCCCACGCCTTGGAGCTTCGGCTGCTCGAGCACCACGCTCAGCAGGCGATTGAACCGCTCCCGCCGAATGAAATGCTGGTCGACGACGGCTCCGGGGAGAAACCCGAGACCCGCGACGACTTCGATCCTGTTTCTGGCGATTGAGGGGAACTCGTCCCCGAAGTAGCCTACGCTGTCGGCCGAGCGTTGGTTTCCGGTGATCATGGAGTCGCTCATGATCGCGGCGCCGGCCGACGTGCCGCCGATGACGGCGCCGGCCCGATAGCGTGCGCGGATCGCCGCGAGCAGCGGTGTATCACTCAGGACCCCAGTCAATCGGCCTTGGTCACCTCCCGAAAACCAGACTCCCGACACCTCCGAGAGCCGTGCGCCGATAACAGGGTCGCTCGCACCGCGACGATCGACGTTGACGACCATTGCGTCCGCGCCGAGAGCGACGAGCTCCGCCACCTTTTCCTGTCCAGTGGCCTCCGGCTCGCTGCTCGCCATCGGCACTACGATGATCCGCGCGTGACCCGGTCCACCCGCGAGCGCGACGAAGCGCGCCGCCAGCTCGGGCGGAGCGTCGCCACCTCCGACGATGAAAAGATGCCCTTTCGGCGGTGCCTGCCCGAGCAGTGGTGCGGGAAAGACCGCACCGGCAGCCAGCAACAATGCCGGATACCAGCGACGCGGGCGGACCAGGGTCGGCATCATCGGAAGGACTCGATTGGAAGTGGTGTGCGGGGAGTATAACGGTCTTCAACCTCGCGCGTTCACCGCGCCACACCCGCTTGCAGTCGCGCGAGGGCGCGACGCGCGGCGGTCACCTGAGGAAGGTGAGGATCGCCGTCCTTCCACCGGTCGATGAATTGACTGAGTGCGCTCCGCGCGACGGCCGAATCTCCCCGCTGCTCCGCATAACGCGCAAGAGCGAGTGGCGCCGTCAGCCACGGAAACTGCGCCTCGTTGCCGAAATACCATCCCCGCGCGAGACTGGCCGCATCCGCTACGGCCGAATCGAGCTGCCCGGTTTGGGCGAAGGCTTCGGCCCGCGCGACAACCTCGAAGATCGAATCGCCGTTCGCCGTCGTCGGGCGCGTCAGGAGCGCGGCGCGGGTCCGGCCTTCCGCTACGGCGAGAAGGCCGGCGAGAGCGTCGTGCGCCTGGCGATCGACCGCCTGCTCGCTCGGGCCGAGCCGTTCCATCGCGTGCAGGGCCTCGCGCGCGCCGTCCACGCGGTCGGCCTGGAGCCAGGCGTGCCCGAGGTAGAGGAGGAAGGTCGGCTCGACATGAAGGGTTTTCATTCGGATGACGGCGTGATCGAGCTGTTGCACTGCGCGGCGCCGGTCGCCTTGCTCGATCAGCGTCTCGGCCAGCAGCACCTCGTTTCGAAAGGCCGGCAGCGAGCCCGCGGAGCTCTTGGTGAGGTCGAACGCTTCGGTGAGCTCGGCGGCGGCGTCCGTGAGCCGCCCGCGATAGAGGTCGAGATACGCAAGGGATCGGTGGCCGCGCGCCCGATACTCCGCGGGTCCTTGATCGGCCATTCGCCGGTAGGCGGACTCGGCTGCCGCAATGCGGCCGGCGTGGACCAGCGCAGCGCCCCACTCGTGGTTGAGGTTCGCGCTGTACAAGATCGTCGAGTCGATCTGCGCTGCTCGGACGTACGCGGCGAGCGCGGCCGGGATGTCGTCCAGGAATTGGTGACAGGTGGCCAGGTTGATCTGAATGTTCGGGAACAGGCTGTCGAAGGCGAGCGCGTTGCGCAGGGCGGGAATCGCGTCGCGACAGCGGCGCGCCCGCATCAGCATCGAGCCCAGGGTGTACCACGTATCCCGGCCCGGGTACCGCTCGGCCATGGTCCGGGCGATTCTCGCCGCGTTGTCGGGCGTGCCGTGCCGAATGGCCGCGCTGAGGCGGATCCGAAGCTGTTCGCGCTCAGTCAGCCGGTCGATGAGGGCGAGGGCGCGTTCGAGGTGTTCGTCTCCCGCGGGCCGATCGTTGCCCTGAGTGTACCAGAACTCGGCGAGCGACTGATGAGCCATCGCGAAGTTTGAATCGAGCGCGAGGGCGCGCTTCCACAAGTCGGCTGCGCGCCGGTAGTCCCGGCGCGTCCAGGCCTGGGCGCCCTCGGAGTACGCCTTGAGCGCATCGAGCGACGAAGTCGTTGCCGTCAAGAGCCCGACCCGCGCCGTGACGTCCGCGCGGGTCTCGCCGAGCGCGCGGCGAACCTTCGCGACCAGCCGGTCGAGGCCCGCGAGCAGCTCGGATCCGTCTCGCACCTCCACCGTCTCGGAGCCCTGATCCTGGCCCGATATCGGGTCGATCAGCCGGGCCGTGAGCAGGTACGCCGTGCTGACCCGGGCAATCCCTAACGACAAGACCGCGCGGAGATTCTCGCGCTGCGCGATCTCCCGCGCCAGCGGCTCGCTCAGCACGGTGTCGCCGATGGTCCGGCCCATCCGGTGGAGGGTTTCGCCGATCCGGTTTCGCGGGAAGAACGTAACCCGCTTCGACTGCTGAAGGCCGACGATGGCCGCCAGGTAGAGGGCCCGGCCGAGGGTCGAGTCGCCGCTCGCGTCCTGGACGTCCGCCAGGAGAATCCTGGAGCCGGGCTCCACCCGGCCGGGTCGGTCGGGCCGGGCGGCCACGAACCAGCCTAACGCCAGCGCCGCGACGACCGCCGCGGCGGCCGGCCACCACCGGCGGGCGGGACGCCGGCCCGCGAGCGACCAGTGCCGGGCGATCTCCTGATCGAGCCCGACCGGCCGGGGCGTGAGGGCTTCGAGCCGGGCCGCCGCCGCGGCGTGGAGGGCCGCCCGCGCGCTTGGAGCCATGAGCGAGTAAACGGCGCGCTGATTCGCTTCGCTCGGAAAGGCATATTGGCCGGGCCGGACCTCCTTGAGCAGCCGGCGCGAGAGGAGCTCACCCAGAGCCGACTGAAACGCGGCCGGGGCAAGGCCGCTCACCTGCTCGAGGACGAGCGGGTCGGCGCTCGTCCCCAGCACCGCCGCCGCCTCGGCGACGGAGCGGCCCTCGGGCGTTAGGCGCTTGAGCCGCTGGAGCATGATCTCGCGTTCGCCGGTTCCCATCGGAGGCGGCGTGGCGTCGAGATCGGCCGTGAGCCGCCACCGCCCACGGGGATTGGGCGCGAGCATCTGGTGGTCCGCCAGGTGAGCAACGAGCTGGCGGGCATGCCCGGGCGCTCCGCCGGTCTGCCGCGAGAGCCAGTGCCCGAGCGCGCGGATCGCCTCCGATTCGAACGGACCCATCGATGCGATCATCCGCTCGAGCTGGCTCGGCGACAGGGGTTTGAGCTCGATCCGGCCCACTCGCACACCGGCGTCCGTGAGATCGCCGCCCAGCGCGGACCGGGCGAAATCGGCGCCACGTCCCGCAAGAATCAGCAGAGTCCGGCGTGGTGGGCGACGGATCCACTCCTTGAACAGCTCCTGGGTTGCATGATCCGCGGCCGGCGCGTCGTCCACGACGGCCAGCACCGGTACTTCGTCCGCGACCGCGCTCACCACTCGGGTGACCTCGTCGATCGGCCGCGCGGTGGGAGAGACCGGTGGGAGTGCGCGAAATCTGCCCCGCAGCTCCGGGACGATTTCCGCTAGAGCCGCCAGCGATTCCGGCGCGGCGCCGGCGACCCCGGGCGCGGTGGCGAGGGGCGCCAGTAAGTCACGCGCGGTCGCGAAGGCCCGATCGCGCTCGGTCGCGAATCCGCGCGCCTCGAGGACCACGACCTGCTCGCCCCGATTGCGGACCGACCGGACGAACTCCTCGATCAGGCGGCTCTTCCCGTGTCCGTCTTCCCCCTCCACGACGATGGCCCGTCCCTCGCCGCTTTTTGCCGCGTGCCAGCCGTCGTTGAGCCCGGCGAGCTGGTCCTCGCGGCCGATGAGATCCGGCGTGAGGAAGCCGCGCATGTCCGGGTCGCCGTGCTGCACCACGCCCTGGATCAGGTCCGCGAACTCGGCGGACGGCTCGACCCCGAGATCCACCCGGATCCGGTGCACCAGCTCGGCGTGATGGCTGAGCGCCTCGGCGGGCCGATCGAGCTCACAGAGGAGGCCGAACCGGGCTCGCTCCGGTGCCTCAGCGTTAGGCTCCTCCCGGCACCATTGCTCGGCCCAATGGAGCCGGGCGGCGGGGTCGGCGCGGGCGGGCGAGACAACGAGGTGCTCCAGGCTGAACAGGAGGACCCGGCGGAGTGCGATCCGCTCCTCGTCGAGCCAAGCCAGGCCGGCCTCGGGA
Organism: Gemmatimonadota bacterium; assembly: GCA_039933355.1. Classification (GTDB taxonomy): domain Bacteria; phylum Gemmatimonadota; class Gemmatimonadetes; order Gemmatimonadales; family GWC2-71-9; genus SHZU01. The sequence continues at coordinate 18,087 of JBDTOH010000038.1, forward strand.
ACGGCCTCGTCGATCCCAGCCAAGAAGGGCCCCTTCCACAGGGCGACCGCCTCCGCATGGCGACCGGCCCGCGCCGCGGCCCGGAACTCGAGCGCGTCGAGGCCAACCGCGCCTGGCACCACGCTGACCGACTCGACACCGGCGTCCAGTCCGTCGCCGATCAGGTCGCGCAAGTCGGTGAGTGCCTGTCGGAGCGACTGCCGAGCGCGCTCATCGTCCCGGTCGCCCCAGAAGAGAGTCGCGAGGTAGGTGCGGGGGCGGGGCCGGTCCTGAAGCGCGAGATAGGCGAGGAGAGCGAGCGACTTCCGGCGCCGGATCGGCAACTGCCGGCCGCCGTCGTTGAGCGCGAGGCCACCCAACGTGATGAGTCGGAGCACCGTCAGTAACTCGTTGCAGGAGTTGGTGGTGACGCTGTGGTGACGACGCCGTCACGTCCCTCGGGTAACATGGCTCCCGCGGTTCGAGACCGCCAGAGCGGAGGCACGATGACCGAGACCATGAAGGCATCCGGCACCCTGCCCAAGTTCGGCTATTTCGTGCTCCAGACCCGGGCGCTGGACCATCGGGGCACGCTCGAGCTGTCGGGCGTACTCGAGAATCTGGGCACTGGGGAAAAGCACGGGTTCGCCTCGGAAGAGGAGCTGATCCAGTTGGTGCGGGACTGGGGATGGTCGGGACGAGACGCTGGGCGGTGACGGGATCCGGGTCGTCGGCGCGAGGACTTTCAAAATGGAGGATGCCATGAGCCGCTTTCACCTGATGATTGGCCGATTGGTGGCCGGGCTTTCGCTGGCAACGGCTTGCTCGTCCGGCGAGAGTACTTCGCCGCCGCCCGCACCGCCGCCGGCGCCGGTGGTAGC
>JBDTOH010000039.1:0-18878 GCA_039933355.1 Gemmatimonadota bacterium
GGAACGGGATTCGCTCAAGGATGCGATCGACGAGGTCCGATCGTCGATCGACGACCTCAACGAGCAGATGTCGGAGCTCAGGAACGCGACGGCGGAGGACGGGAACATCTCGGTCGAGTCCGGTGACGCGCACGTCGAGGTGGGGCCCGACGGGGTGAAGGTTCACGACGGCTCCGGCACGAAGGTCGAGGTCAGCTCTGGAGGCGTGCGCGTGAGGACTCCGGCGGCTCCGAAGGCGCCGGCTCCCCCAAAACCGTAGCGGTTAGATCAAGGTTTGAGCCCAAACTTGGCGAGAGTTTGTAACCCATTGCGTTGTTGACGGTTAGCGGTTATTATGTTGTCGCCCACAGCGCGGCACGACTTTTGACAAGAGTCGGCCGCGTTCCTATTTTGGTTGATGCCCACGCTCGGTGTGATCCCAGCCCGGCTGGGTTCCACGCGATTGCCCCGAAAGCCCCTCCAGTTATTGGCTGGTAGGCCCTTGGTCCTTTGCGTGATGGACCGGGTCGCGGCGTTTGGCTTGTTTGACCGGCTGGTGGTCGCGACCGAGGCGCCGGAGATCGCAGAGCTGGTCGAGGCGGCCGGCGGTGAGGCCCTGCTGACGTCGGCCGCGCACGAGACTGGGACCGAGCGAGTCGCAGAGGTGGCGAGAACCCAGGCGGGGTCGGGTTACGACGTGGTGGTGAACGTGCAGGGGGACGAGCCGTTCATCTCGCGCCAAGTCGTCGCCGGGGCGATCGCTCGGGTCGAAGCGGGCGACGATGTGGGAACGGCTGCGGTGCCGCTCACCGGCGATCCGGCCGACCCGGCGCGGGTCAAGGTGGTGCTCGATGCCCGAGGCCGGGCGCTCTACTTCTCGCGGGCGCCGATCCCGTATCGTCGGGATCAGTCGGACGGGGAGTCGGTCGAGCACTGGCAGCACGTGGGTGTCTACGCTTGCCGCCGGGATGCCTTGCTGCGATGGGTCACGTTCTGCCCGCCGCCGGCGGAACGGGCGGAACGGTTGGAGCAGCTGCGCGCGCTCCACCACGGCCTAACGATTGGAGTGGCCCTTCTCGACGAGCCGGCCGGGCTCGCGATCGACACCCCGGCAGACCTCGCGCGAGCCAACGAGCTCTGGGACGCATTTCAGAAAGGGAGTCGATGACTGCGACTGCGCGCACCACCAAGTACATCTTCGTCACCGGCGGGGTAGTGTCTTCGCTCGGCAAGGGTATCGCCGCGGCTTCGCTGGGACGGCTGTTGGTCGAGCGCGGTCTCAATGTGACGATGTTCAAGTTCGATCCCTACATCAACGTCGACCCCGGCACGATGTCGCCGTTCCAGCACGGCGAGGTCTTCGTCACCGACGACGGCGCCGAAACCGACCTCGACCTCGGTCACTATGAACGGTTCATCGACCGGTCGCTGTCGCAGCAGAACAACGTGACCACCGGCCGGATCTACCAGACCGTCATCCACAAGGAGCGGCGGGGCGAGTATCTCGGCAGCACGGTCCAAGTCATTCCCCACATCACCGATGAGATCAAGCACGCGATCCGCCGCTCAGCGCCGGGCCAGGATGTCGTCATCATCGAGATCGGGGGCACCGTCGGCGACATCGAATCGCTTCCGTTCCTCGAGGCGATCCGGCAGTTCCGCCAGGAAGTGGGCCGGGAGAACGCCCTCTTCATTCACCTCACGCTGGTCCCGTGGATCGCGGCGGCCGGCGAGCTCAAGACGAAGCCGACCCAGCACTCGGTCCGCGACCTGATGCAGATCGGGATCCAGCCCGACATCCTGGTGTGCCGGAGCGAGCAGCCGCTCAATGCCGATATCAAGCGCAAGATCGCCCTCTTCTGCAACGTCGACTTCGGCTGCGTGATCGAGAGTCCCGACGTCAAGTCGATCTATGAGATTCCGCTCCGCTTTTTGGAGCAGGGCTTCGACCGGGAGGTCTGTAATCGCCTGCACCTGGAGACTCCGGAGCCGGACCTGACTTCCTGGCGCGAGATGACGACCCGGATCCTCGAGCCGGCCCAACGCGTCAAGATCGCGGTCGTCGGCAAGTACACCGACCTGCACGACGCCTACAAGTCGGTCCAAGAAGCGCTGCTGCACGGCGGGATTCCTAACGATGTCGGGGTGGACATCAACTGGATCTCGAGCGACCACTTCGTCGACCAGAAAGCGGCCGCGCAGCAGCTCTCCGGAATGCACGGCCTGCTGGTGCCCGGCGGATTCGGCGTCCGGGGGATCGAGGGCATGGTCGAAGCGGTGCGGTGGGCCCGCGAAAACCGGTTGCCGTGCTTCGGGATCTGTCTCGGACTGCAGATCCAGATCATCGAGTTCGCCCGAAACGTCTGCCTCCTCAACGCGAACAGCACGGAGTTCGAGCCCGAGTGCGAGACCCCCGTCATCTCGCTCATGGCCTCCCAGCGGAATGTCTCCGACATGGGCGGCACCATGCGGTTAGGCGCCTACCCGGCCCGGCTCAGGCCGGCGAGCCTGGCGGCGCGCGCCTACGGCACCACGGAGATCAGCGAGCGGCACCGGCACCGCTGGGAGGTCAGCAATTCCTATCGCGATGTTCTCGCAGAGCACGGCCTCCGGCTCTCGGGGCAGTCGCCGGACGGCGGCCTGGTCGAGATCATCGAGCTGCCCGATCACCCGTGGTACCTGGGATGCCAGTTCCATCCGGAGCTCAAGTCGAGGCCCACCCGCCCGCATCCCTTGTTCGCGTCGTTCATCGACGCGGCAAAGCGGCAGGCGTTCGGAGAGCGAGAGGCGCCGATAAGTGTCCGTGCGGGCATGGCCGGCGCGGCCAGGTGACCGGTTGGCAGTTTGCCCGCGAAGGGCAGCCGTTCCTCATCGCCGGGCCGTGCGTGGTGGAACCGAACGAAGTGCTGTTTCGAATCGCCGACCGGCTGGTGGAGATCGGCCGCAGGCTGGGGATCCCCGTCTGCTTCAAGGCGAGCTTCGACAAGGCCAACCGCTCGGGCGTCGATGCGGCGAGGGGCCCGGGGATCGAGGAGGGGTTGGCTGCGCTCGAGGGGGTCCGGCGGCGGACCGGGCTTCCACTCCTTACCGACGTGCACGAGCCGGCTCAGGTTGCGCGGGTGGCGGAGGTCGTCGACGCGGTCCAGGTGCCCGCGTTCCTGTGCCGCCAGACCGATCTGCTGGTCGCGTGCGGCGCCGCCGGAAAGCCGGTCAATGTGAAGAAGGGGCAGTGGATGGACGCCGAGGCCATGCGGGGGGCGGTCGAGAAAGTCCGCCGCGGCGGCTCGAGCGACGTCGCCGTCACCGAGCGCGGAACGTTCTTCGGGTATGGCGACCTCGTCGTGGACTTTCGGAATGTGAGCCGACTCCGCCAGGCAACCCGTGCGCCCGTGGTGTTCGACGCGACCCACTCGGTGCAGCAGCCCGGACGAGGGCACGACGGCACCAGTGGAGGAGCCCGCGAGTTCGTCCCGGTTCTCCTCAAGGCCGCGGCGGCAGCGGGTGTCGATGGGTTCTTCCTCGAGACCCATCCGGACCCAGCACAGGCCCTCAGCGATCGCGAGACGCAGTGGCCCCTTGGCGAGCTCGAGGGTCTCGTCCAGCAGGCGCTCCGGGTGTGGCGCGCCGCTCAGGCGGGGTCGTGATCGATCCGGCGGTGGCCCGGCGAATCAAGCTACTGGGGCTGGATGTCGACGGGGTCCTGACCGACAACGCGATCTACGTGGGCTCGCTCGGTGGCGAGCGGGTCGAATTGAAGCGGTTCGACATTCAGGACGGGCTTGGCCTAGGGCTCTTGCGGGGCTCGTCCATTCAAGTCGCATGGATCAGTGGCCGAGAATCGGAGGCGACGGCCCTTCGTGCCAAGGAGCTTCGGATCCCGATCGTGATTCAGATCCGCGGGGGTCGCAAGCTTCCCCACATGGAGCGGCTGCTGGAGGAGCACAGGCTCGACTGGACCGAGGTCGCATTTGTGGGGGACGACCTGGCGGATATTCCGCTCCTCAGGCGGGTTGGGCTGGCGATCGCCGTCGCCAACGCCATCCCCGAGGTCAAAGCGCTGGCCCACTGGGTCACCGGAGCGGCTGGAGGGCAGGGCGCCGTCCGAGAAGTGGTTTCGGAGCTGCTCAAGGCCCGCGGTGAGTGGGAGGGTAGCATCGCCCGGTATCTCGACGAGCGGGAGCGGGTGTGAACGGGTCCGATCCGGTCGCAACCGGGCGCCGGGTGCTCGCGCTCGAGGCCGACGCGATTCGGACGGCGGGCACGGGGCTCGACGAGCGGTTTGCCCAAGCAGTGGCGATCCTCCATCGGGCGTCAGGGCGGGTGATCGTGACCGGCATCGGCAAGTCGGGGCTGGTCGCGCGGAAGATCGCGGCGACGCTCACCTCCACCGGAACGCCGGCGGTCTTCCTCCACCCTGTGGACAGCCTCCACGGCGATATGGGGATCGTGGGGCAGGGGGACGTGGCGATCGTGTTGAGCAAGAGCGGTGAGACCGACGAGGTGTTCGGGCTGCTCACCGTCTTTCAGCGGCGCGGCGTGCCGATCATCGCGCTCACGGGCGGGGCCGGCTCGACCCTGGCACGGGCAGCCCGGGTAGTTCTCGATGCCGGCGTGGCGGAGGAGGCTTGCCCCCACGACCTCACGCCGACCGCGAGCACCACGGTGGCGCTGGCGTTAGGCGACGCGCTCGCGGTGGCGCTGCTCGAGGAGAAGGGGTTCAGCCGCGACGACTTCGCGGGCCTCCATCCGGCCGGCTCGCTCGGCCGGAAACTGTTGCTCCGAGTGCGGGACGTGCTGGTGCCGCTCGGGCCGGTGCTCGCTCCGGCCGACACGATGCGCGAGGCGGTGGAGCACCTGGCCCACCAGCGGGGAATTGCTCTCGTGGTCGAGGCCGGCGCGCTCCGGGGCGTCATCACGGCGGGCGATCTATCTCGCCTCGCTGAGGGCAAGCGGGACTATCTCGCCCTGACCGTGGCCGAGGTCATGACGACCTCGCCGAAGACGATTGGGGCCGACGAGCTGGCGGCGGCGGCGGTGGGCCTGATGGAGCGCCACAGCATCATGGTGGTGGCGGTACTGAATGGATCCGGGGAGGCGGTGGGTACGGTGCATTTGCACGACCTGATGCGGGCGGGAGCCGTATGACGGGACGGGTGGACAGGCAACGGTCGAACGACGGATTCGTGGCTTTGGAGCCACGGCGCCGCCGCGCGCCCGTGCTTCTCTCCGCTCTCACAGGCCTCGGCCTTGTCGCCGTCCTCGGCTGCGCCGACCAAGGCGTCCGCCCGAGCGCTTCGACCGCGCTTCGGGACAGCGCGGACCAGCTTCTCATCAAGATGGAGACTGGTATCTTCGCGCCGGATGGCGCGCGGAAGAGCTTCGTCACCGCGGACACCGCCTATGTCTATCAGGCGAGTCAGCGGATGGATCTGCGTCAGATGCGCGCGCTGTTCTTCAACTCGGAAGGCAAGCAGACGTCCGTGCTGACGGCGAAGATGGGACTCTATACCATCACCACCGGCACGCTCGACGCACGCGGCAACGTCGTGGTCGTCGGTAACGATGGACGCAGACTCATGACCGAGCATCTCATCTACGACAAGACGCTCAATCAGATCCGGTCCGATACCAACTTCGTGTACGATTCGAAGGACGGCCATCTGACCGGTGGCAACTTCAAGTCCGATCCCGACTTCAAGAACGTCGACGTGCATCAGCCCAAGGGGTTCGAGCGAGGGCAGGGACGATTGTTGCCTGGGCAAGAAGAGATAAAGAGTCCGAGCCCGCCGACGCCTGAGGCCAAAGACACGACCGTCAAGAAGGCCGACGTGAAGGATACGAGCGTCAAGCAGGCGGATGCGAAGGACACGACCGCCAGGAAAACCGAGCCGAAGGATACGAGCACGAACAAGGCCAAGCCGCCGGCTGGCACGGGTAGGCCGCCCCATGACTGATCTCCGTGCAACGTTAGGCGCGGTCGGCCCGGCTCGGAGCCGGCTGATCCGCTGCCTATCCTGGGCTCTTGCCGGGCTCGTTCTTCTCGCCCGGCCCGCCGCCGCCCAGCAAAACCGCCGGTGCCTCTTCGAGGTCAAGAACATCGCCCGCCAGGGCGTCCAGATCGAGCCCGCTCCCGGCGTGCAGAATTTCTTCGGCGGCGGTGACGTTCACCTCAAGTGCCGGGGACAAAAGGTGGACGTCTTCTCCGACAGCGTCGCCTCGTATCAGGGGAAGGTCATTCAGTTCATCGGGAATGTGAAATACCGCGACTCGACGTCGTCGCTCGACGCGAACGCCGGCACCTACTTCCGCGACGGGGAGTGGTTCGACGCGCAGGGCGACGTGGTTCACACCGACCTCAAGAACGGCTCGTCGCTCACGGGCGAGCGAATTCAGTACTACCGTCCGATCAAGGGGACCGCGCACGAGGAGCTCGAGATCAAGGCCGAGAACCGTCCGACGCTCCACTACGCGTTCAAGGACTCGACCGGGAAGGTTGCCGAGCCCTATGTGATCGTGGCGGACCGGATGAGGATCGTCGGGTCGGACGTCATCTACGCGTGGGGGTCGGTCCACATCGACCGAAGTGATTTCCTGGGGCGCGGTGACTCGCTCTGGATGGACAACGCCAAGCGAAACGCCGGCCGGCTGATGGGCAACGCCTCGATGCGCAGCGTGTCGAAGGACAGCTTCGCGCTCACGGGAAAGACGATCGACCTCAAGCTTCGCAACAAGGAGCTCACCAACATCCGCTCGAACGGTGACGGAGACCTCAATACCGCCGACGTGCGAATCAAGGCCGATACGATCTCGATCAAGATGGAGAACCGGCAGGTCGAGCAGACCCTCGCCTGGGGAAAGACTCTTCGTCCGCAAGCGTTTTCCGGCGACTACGAAATCCGCGGCGATTCGCTCGCGATCGACACGCCGGATCAGAAGCTCAAGGAAGTCCGATCGTATCGGGGCGCCTGGGCGGGGTTCCGGCCGGACTCGGGCAGTGGCAAGCGCGACTGGATCGCCGGGGGCCAGCTGACTGCCGTGTTCGTGCAGCGCGACTCGGCCGGGCAGCCCAAGACCCAAGTCGAGCGGATCCGGGCCGTCGAGAAAGCCCAGTCGTACTACCGCATGAGCAACGATAAGTCGAAGGCAGACGGCCGGCCGTCGATCAATTATTCGCGGGCCGACACGATCGTGGTCGCGATGCGGACCGGGTCAGACTCGACCGGTGTCGAGAGCATCCGGGCTCGGGGGAACGTCGACGGGGTGCAGCTCCAGCCGGTGGAGATCAAGATCAAGAACGACTCGACCGCGGCGGACACGGCGCGAGCGAGGGGCAAGCCGGACACCGTGCGAGCGAAGAGGCCACCCAAATGACCGCCAGTGTCCTCCGGTGCGAGGGGCTCAACAAGGCATTCAAGCGGCGCCGGGTGGTGAAGGACGTCGCGGTCCACGTCGCGCAGGGCGAGATCGTCGGGTTGCTCGGACCTAACGGTGCCGGCAAGACGACCTCCTTCTATATGCTCACCGGGTTGATCCGGCCGGACAGCGGCGACATCTTCCTCGACGACGCAAAGATCACGAGCCTGCCGATGTATCGCAGGGCTCGGGCCGGGATCGGGTACCTGGCGCAGGAGCCGTCAGTGTTCCGGCGGATGACGGTGGAAGAGAACGTAATGGCGATCCTGGAGACGCTGCCGCTCAACCGGTCGGAGCGGAAGGCGAGACTGGAAGGCCTGCTCGACGAGCTCGGTCTCAAGCAGCTCCGAAAGAACAAGGCCTACAGCTTGAGCGGCGGCGAGCGACGCCGGCTCGAGATTACGCGGGCTCTGGTCACCGATCCCAAGTTTATGTTGCTTGACGAGCCGTTCGCCGGGGTTGATCCGATCGCGGTCCACGGCATCCAGACGATTGTGGCCGGGCTCAAGAACCGGGGCATCGGCGTCCTGATCACCGACCACAGCGTCGAGCACATGTTCGAGATCGTGGACCGGGCATACATCATGTACGGCGGCGAGGTCCGCGCGGCGGGCACCGTTCGGGAGCTGGTCTACGATGACGAAGTGGCCGAGCTGTATCTGGGACCGACCATGACGACGCGGCTGCGCGAGTGGCTGGAGCGGGCGGAGGCACCGTCATGAAGCAAGGGCTCTCACAGCACACCGGCCTCCGGCAAGAGCTCCGGATCAATCCGAGGCTGTATCAGGCCATGGACATGCTCTACATGCCCATGATGGACCTGCAACAGCATCTCAAGCAGGAGCTCCTGATCAATCCGTTCCTCGAGCTGCTCGAGCCGGAGGAAGAAGAACAGGAACAGCCGGAGCAGACGAAAGAGCAGGAGAAAGAGACCAAGGAGAAGGAAGACGAGATCGATTGGGAAGAGATCCTCCTGAATGGATTCGACGTCGGTGGCGTCAAGTCGCAGTACGAAGACCAGGAGTATCTCGAACCGGTCTGCGTGGCCCAGCCGGACCTGATGGATCATCTCCGCGACCAGTTGCAGATGATGCAGCTTTCGCCCCGCCAGCAGCTGCTCGGCGAGGAGTTCATCGGGAACCTCAACGAGGAAGGTTACCTCACGGCATCGCTGGAGGAGATTCGCGGCTCGGTCAACATGCTGCTCGAGCACCACGTTCTCGAACAGGAGCAGGCCGCCGAGCCGGAGAGCGAGTACGGCTATGCCGAGAGCGAGGTCGCCGTCGCCGCTCCGCCGTCGAACGTGCCGTATTATACCGAAGAAGAAGTGGCCGATATGCTGCGGATCATCCAGCACCTCGATCCGCCCGGTGTCGCGGCCCGCGACCTCCGCGAATGCCTGCTCCTCCAGCTCCAGGAAGCCGGTGAGAAGGAAGCGCTGTCGTACCGCCTAGTCGCTGAGGCGTTTCCCGACCTGATCGCCCACCGCTGGAACGATCTCGCGAAGCGATTCGGGACCGATCCGCAGAAGGTTCAGGCGGCGGCGGATGCGCTCGCGCGCTTCGATCCCAAGCCGGGGCTCAAGCACTCGAACAAGAGCGACGGGTACATCATTCCCGATCTGATTGTGGATAAGATCGACGGAAAGTATCACGTCACGCTCAACGACACCGGAACCCCTCGGCTCCGCCTCAGCAAATCGTATCAGGACATAACCCGGGACAAGAAGAAGCTCACCCAGGAGAACAAAGAGTTCATCGCGACCAAGATGAACAGCGCGAACTGGATGATCCAGGCGATCGAGCAGCGCCGCCAGACGATGCTCAAAGTCATGAACTTCATCGTGGACCGCCAGCGCGCCTTCTTCGAGAAGGGCGTCGAGTTTCTCAAGCCGCTGACGCTCCGCGAAGTTGCCGAAGTCATCAGCATGCATGAGTCCACGGTCAGCCGGGTGACGAACGAGAAATACGTGCAGACGCCGAGGGGCGTCCTCCCGCTCAAGTTCTTCTTCTCGAGCGCACTCACGACCGCGTCCGGAGAGGACGCCAGCGCTCGCTCGATCCGGGCCAAGCTCGAGAAGATGGTGAAGGAAGAGGACGCCGGGAAACCGCTCACCGACCAGCAGATCGTCCACATGTTCAAGGAGCAGGGAATTCAGATCGCCCGGCGCACCGTCGCCAAATACCGCGATCAGCTGGGCGTCCTCCCGGCGCGCATGCGCAAGCGCGTATGACGGCGGTCGCCGTGCCGGGCACGGTGGACGTCAGCCTTTTGGTCCCCGCCAAGGACGAGGCCGAGAATCTTCCCGAGTTCGTCCGGCTCTGCGCCGAGGCGCTGGGCCCGGCCGGCTTCAGCTTCGAAGTGATTGTGGTCGATGACGGTTCCCGGGATGGGACCCAGGTCGTGCTCAGCCAGCTCTCCGCCCAGTATCCCTTTCTTCGGGTCGTGACCCACCGTCGTCAACGCGGAATCGCCGATGCGCTGAGAAGCGCCTCCGACATCTCCCACGGCGACGTGCTCGTCTTCTATCCTGCGGATCTCCAGTATCGTCCCGAAGACGTCCCCACCCTGGTCGAGCCGATTCTCAAGGGCGAGGCGGACATCGTCACCGGATCGAAGCAGGGCAAGTACGAGAAGGCGTTCGTCAGCAGCGTCTACAACTCGCTCTGTCGCTGGTTGTTCGGTGTCAGAGTCGAGGATCTCAATTCGGTGAAAGCGTTCCGGGCCGAGATCATGCGTGTGGTGCCGATGCGGCCGGACTGGCACCGGTACATGGTGGTGATCGCCGCGGTCGAGGGGTTTCGGCTCGAGTCCCGCCCGGTGCCGCTCTACCCCCGCAAGGCCGGCGTATCGAAGTTCCGGTGGACCAGGATTCCGATCGGGGTCCTCGATCTCCTGTCCGTCTGGTTCCAGCTCAAATTCGGCCGCAAGCCGATGCTGTTCTTCGGGCTGTTCGGTGCGATGCTGTTTTCGATCGGGTTTCTCGCCGGCGTGGTGGCGCTCGTGCTCAGATTCGGGTTTGGAACCGGATTCCGCCCGCTGCTCAACCTGGTCGAAACGATGGTGATCTGCGGGATTGCGTTGTTCGGGTTTGGTTTTGTTGCGGAGCTGATCGCGGGGCTGCGCGAGGAGATCCGCGACACCAGCCGGTCTCAGCCAAATTGAGGATCAGCATGCGCTTCAGAGGATGGACGTTAGGCGTGATGGTTGCGGCAGGGGCTGGCTGCAGCACCGGCCCGGACGATCTGCAGGCCACTCACCCGGCCGGAATCATGGAAGCACCCGTTCCCCTAACGGCGCGTCCCTTCGGAATCGCCGTCTCGCGCACGGGAACGGTCTTTGCGACCCAGCTCGACGCGGCAAGAATGGGCCGGATCGACCTCCCCGAACCGGCGATCGTGGATTCCGTGGATGTCGGGAACGTACCGACGAACGTGACGTTTTCTGCCGACGGGTCGAGCGCGTTCGTCACGAATCAGCAAAGTGAGAGCGTGGGCGTCGTCGACGTTGCGTCGGACCGGCAAACCGTCGTCATTCCACTCCGATTCAACCCATTCAGCATCGCCTACGCGAAGTCGGTCGATCGAATGGTCGTCACGAACAGCGGCTCGTTCGTCTACCTGATCAACCCTGGGACTCGGACCCTCGCCGATAGCGTGCCTGCGTCGGGAATCACCAATGGTCTCGTCGTCACCGCGGACGGCGGACGGGTTTTTGTGAGTCTCCCGTTCGACGGTGCTATTGCCGAGCTGAACTTGACTACGAGAGCGTTCGTCCGAAAGCTCGACGTCGGCGGCACTCCGCAGGGTCTTGCGCTGTCGGCGGACAACTCGGAGCTCTACATCGCGAACCAGGCCGGCGTCCTCCAGGTCGTGACCCTTGCAACCGGGACCGTCGACACGGCGGCAACTCTCAAGCAGGGCGCGTTCGGGATAGCGGTGAGCCCTGACGACCAGCAGATCTATGTGGGGTTGGTGTTCGACGGGGAGGTTCGGGTGTTCGACCGGCGAAGCCGGTCACTCGTTCGTAGCATCGCGGTGGGCGGAGCGCCGCGAAAGATCGCGTTCTCGAGCTCTGGAGATCTTGCGGTTATCGCGAACGAAGCCGGCTTCGTGACGATCGTTCGTTAGGCGTTGCGACTCGGCTCGGCCCCGGCTCGTCAGGGATCGCGAGGGAGCCGGATGCCGTAGCGGCCAATGAACGCGGTGAGCTCTTCTGTGAGGGCTGATCCGTCTCGAGAACGAGAGCGTCCGTCCAGGTCGAGCCAATAGACGCCGCGGTTTCGGAAGTCGGCCACCTGGTCCGGAGACAGGGCCTGCTCAGCGAGCACGGTGTCGCCGCGGGTGACGGTTCCCACGGATTCACCAGCTCGAACCCACCGCAGCCTGGCTCGTTTTCCCTGTCGCTCGTAAATCCGAAACGGAGGCTCATCGCGAATCGCGACGCCTTCGTATTCGAGATAGCGGTCGAGCTCGGTGAGCATTTCGACAACCTTGGCGCTTCGCTCTGCCGGCGTGAGCCGGCGGGGGAAATCCGGCGCTTGCTTGATGACCTTCGCCGGGGAGCCGACCGCGAGCGAATACGGCGGGATCGTGCCGGAGACGAGGGAGTTCGCGCCGATCACGGCGCCATCTCCAATCGTGGTTCCGGGCATCAGGAACACCCGCCACGGCAGCCAGACGCTCTTCCCAAGCGTCACCGGTTCATAGTTGACCGGATAGCCGTCGAGCGCGCTGAGCCACGAACCGTGCGTAAAGATGAGGCAATGGCCGCCGATCCCGGTGTCGTCGCCGATGATCACGGGTTTGGTCGGGTTGATGAATGCCATTTGAAGGATGATGGTCCTGCTGCCGAGCCGGAACAGCGACTCGGGCAACGGCGGCCCGCCCACGTACACCTGCTCGCGGATCTTCGCGTCCTCGCCGATCTCGATCCGCTCGCACGAGATGTAGCTCATGGTTCCCACGCTCGAGTGGCGGCCGATCGTTATGTGCCGCCCCATGACGACCGCCAGGAGCCCGATCTCGACGTGATCGCCCAACTCCACCGATTTCCCGGCCACGATACCGCCAAAGGCGATCTTGACGTGCCGGCCGATTCGGTAGCCCAAGAAGGTGCGATACGCCCAGACTTTGATCGCGCTCGGCAGCCAGCCGAACAGGATCAGATGGCGCCATGGAATCCGCTTCTTGGGGACGAGCAGGGTTGGCCTCTTTGGGTGGGGCGCGAAACGAACCGACGGACGTTGCTTCGGGTCCCGCTAGGCGCGAAGGGTATCGTGAAGCCTGAACGACTGTCAAGCAGGGTCTGAATGCGGTCCTTCCGGTGCTCTCGGGGTTGCCCCCAAACCGTTGCTATAATTATACTTGCAACCTCCACTCTCCTTCCGCTTGGTTTCGGCATCGCTATGGTTAGCAATCGGATCGAAGCCGCTGAGGTGGTGTGATTCGCCTGGCGCCAAACCCGCTCACTCCCGCCGAGCGTTACGGCGTCGACTTGCTGATCGACCTGTCTCGACTGCTTCCGATTGACGATCCCTCCGCCAACGTCACCGAGCTTGAGATCGTGGAGGACGCCGGACGGTCCGCCACCCTCGCCGCTTGGGTTGCGCCGCGCGGGAAGCTGGACGGGGCCGACGGTGTGGTTCGTCTGCCGCGAAGTATGCTTCAGCTCGTGGCTGACATCGCAGGTGCCGGTGCTGAGCAGCGCTCGACGGTCGAGGATCGGCATGGAAGGGTTCCATCCGCCGAGAATCCGCTGGTCCAAGCGCGCCTCGAGCGAGACCCGGTCGTGTCTCGATTGGCCGCTGAGCTGCGGCGAGTCGCAGTAGAGCAGGCCCACGCTCGGCCGATGCGCCTCCTTCCGGCGTGGCCCGACGGCAGCGAATGGGCCGCGGCAATCACGCATGATCTCGACGCGGTCGAATGGTGGCCGCTCTTCACCTCGCTTCGGCTGGCCGAGCTGGTTCGGAAGGGACAGCTCGGGCGAGCGGGGCAGGTGGTCGGCGCCGCGCTCCGTGAAGCGCTTGGAGACCCGATCAGCACGGGCATCCGGTCGTTGGCCTCATCGGTGGCCGAGCGAAACATCCGCGCCACCTGGTTTCTCCTCTGTGGCACACCTTCGCTCCGAACCATAGCGGCCGGCGATCTCACCTATCGCCCGGAAGGCCCGCAGACCAAGGCGGCGATCGCGGCGGTTCGCGCCGGCGGCCACGAGATCGGCCTGCACGGAAGCTTCGAAACCGGTGCGCGTGAGGGAGAGTTCGAGCTTCAGCGTCACCGGCTGGGCGCGCTCACCGGGGCGGATGTGACCGGAGTTCGCCAGCATTTCGTGAAGATGCGACCTGGCCTAACGCAGCGGTCGATGACTCAGGCCGGCTTCACCTACGACGCGACCTACGGCTTCCCGGATCGAAACGGCTTCCGGCTCGGCGTCGCGGATATCGTCCCTGCGTGGGACGAGAGGAACGGGTCTGCCGGCACCTTGATGGAAGTTCCCCTGATGTGGATGGATCGCGCGTTGAGCAAGTATCGCGGCATCGAGCAGCCGGACGCGTGGGTCGACGACGCGCTCGAGATTGCGCGGACCTGCCGGGACGTCGGAGGACTCTGGGTCGGGCTATGGCATCCGAACCTCGTACCGGCGCTGGGATATCCCGGCTCGCCTCGCGCGTTGGTCCGACTTCTCGACGCACTCTCCGCGATGAAACCCTATTGGGGAACGCTGGCTGACCTAACGGCTTGGCGGCGGGCCCGCCGGGCCGTGCGGGCTCGGTCGATCGGTGCCGACGGACAGGTCGTCGCCGTGACGGCTGAGCCGGTGCGGACGCGATTGCGGCTCCTGGATGCGCAAGGGCGCCAGGCTGAGGACGTGATTCCAGCGAGTCGCGGCGCATGAGCGGAGAGCCCGGGACGATGAATGTCCTGTTCATCACCCATTC
The DNA here is from genome assembly GCA_039933355.1 of Gemmatimonadota bacterium. Lineage (GTDB taxonomy): Bacteria > Gemmatimonadota > Gemmatimonadetes > Gemmatimonadales > GWC2-71-9 > SHZU01. The sequence goes on from JBDTOH010000039.1 coordinate 14,333, forward strand.
GTTCCCCCAAGCCCCCGGCGATCCGATTGGTTCGTTCGTCCTTCGCCTGGCGGTCGCCCTCGAGAGCCACGGCATCCACGTGCGGGTTATCGCGCCTTCCGGACCTGATCTGCCGAGCGAGGCGGTCTTCGAAGGAGTGCCGGTCCATCGGTTCCGATATGCCCCGGCCGCACGCGAGACCTTGGCGTACACCGGGACGATGGCCGCTCAGGTCCGGGGTTCGTTGCCGGCCAAGGCCGCCATGGTCGGCCTTCTCGGTGCGGGGACTCTGACAGCGAGGAGAGCCGCTCGGCGGTGGCCGGCTCACGTGCTTCACGCGCACTGGTGGTTCCCGGGCGGTCTCATCGGCATGGCCGCGAAGTCACCGGACCTTCCGCTGATCACCACGCTCCACGGGTCCGATCTGCGGATCGCGCGGGACAGCACGTCGACCCGGCGACTGTTCCGCTACGTGATGCGCGGATCCTCCGCGGTGACGACGGTCTCTGGTTGGCTCGCCCGGGAAGTCCACCAGCTCGTGCCTAACGTTGATCCCGAAGTGGTGCCGATGCCGATCGCACCGGATCTGTTCTATCCGAGCGAGCACCGGGAGCGCGACCGGCTCCTCTTCGTCGGCAAGCTCACGGAACAAAAGGGCTTCCCCCAGCTGCTGGATGCGCTTGGGCGGATGCGGGCCAGGCCGACCGTGGACGTCGTGGTCGGCGTTGGAGGCGATCCGGCGGAGGGTCGAGCGCTCGCGGATTCCCGCGGCGTGGGCGATCTCCTGCGGTGGCATCCTCTGCTCCAGCAGGCCGAGCTCGCCGACTGCTACCGCCGGGCGACGGCGCTCGTGATGCCCTCGGTCGACGAAGGCCTTGGTTTGGTGGCGGTCGAGGCGATGGCGTGCGAGACGCCGGTCGTCGCGTTCGATTCGGGAGGGCTCACGGACATCGTGCTCCACGGGGAAACCGGCCTGCTCGTGCCGCCGGGCGACGCAGCAGCGCTCGCCCGAGCGCTCGATGACATTCTGAGCCAACCTGACCAGGGAGCCGCAATGGGGCGGGCCGGCCGACGGCGCGCCTTGGACCGGTTTGCGCCCGGCGTCGTTGCGGCCCGGTATGCGGCGATCTACCGGAGGGCGCGTGAACCGTCTCGCGCGTAACCGCCTCCTCTTGGCCGCTCAGGTCCTGTTCGTGGCGGCTGCATTCTGGCTGGGAGGCCGGCGTCTCCTTCGCGATTGGACCGAGGTTCGGGCGACGCTCGCCCATGTCCGGCTCTCATGGTCGTTCGCCGTGGCCTCAACGATTCCGATCGTAGTGGGCTACGGCGTGCTGATCGAGACCTGGCGGGTCATGCTGCGAGTATGGGGCGCCACGCTTTCGCGCCGGCACGCGACAACCATCTACTTCATCTCGAATCTGGGCCGGTACATCCCCGGCAAGTTCTGGCAGATCGCCGCCATGAGCGGCATGGCTCAGCGATGCGGTGTCTCGCCGATCGCCGCGGCCGGCTCGTCGCTCGTGGTCAACCTGGTGAACATCGCGACCGGGTTCCTCGTCGTGCTTGCGAGCGGTGCCCGAGTTCTCTCGGTCGCCAATGGATCGGGCGGATCCGGCACGGGCACCCGCGTCGCCGTGATTCTCGCCATCGCGCTCGGCGCAATCGTCGTTTCGCTGCCGTGGACTTTGCCCCTCCTGGTTCGAGCAGCAGCCCGCGTCACCGGCAAGGCGTCGAGCATGCAGCCGGTCCCGCCGCGGGCAATGTGGGTCGCGGTGGTCGGAACGGCCATCGCTTGGATCCTCTATGGGATCGGGTTCCAGATCTTGGCTCGAGCCGTCTGGGGCCATGCGCCCGGGGGAACCGGGGAATACGTGGCGGCTTTCACTGTGTCCTACCTGATCGGCTATCTCGCGCTGCTCGCCCCAGGCGGAATCGTCGTGCGAGAAGTGGCGCTGGTCGAAGCGCTCCGAGTGCTCAACCTTGCGACGCCGGGCGATGCGCTCGTCCTTGCGCTGGCGTCGCGGCTGTGGCTCACGCTCCTCGAGATCGTGCTGGGCCTGATGTTCGTTCCCTGGCTCCTTCGACTGCCCAGCTCGGCGCCGGCCGATGACTCGACCAAAGTCCGGGCTTGACGCCACCGCGCGCGGAGGGTTCCGCGCGACGGCCATTCCTGTCATCTTCCCCAGAGCCGATGAACCCGAATGAACTAGCCGGATCAGAGCCACGCCGACCGGCGCTCGTCGCGAGCGCCATCTTCGTCGTCGCCGCCCTTACGCTGTGCTGGCCGATGCTCCGAGGCGATTTCCTCGCCGGGACGGATATGTACATGGCCGGATACAGCATCCGGTCGTTCGGCGCGGAGTACTTCAAGGCACACGGCAGCATTCCGCTTTGGAACCCGTATCTGCTGGGCGGCTTGCCTTTCGTAGCCGCGATGCACGGTGACGTGTTCTATCCAACCGCCTGGCTTCGCTGGATCCTTCCGACCGACACCGCCATCAATCTCGGGTTCGGCGTGCACTACGTGCTGGCCGGGCTGTTCACGTACGGGTTCCTGCGGGCTCTCCGCGTCCGCTGGGCTGCCGCGGTCATCGGAGGCCTATCGTTCGAGCTCACGGGTATTGTCGCGTCGATGGCGTATCCTGGTCACGACGGCAAGCTGTTCGTCTCGGCCTTGACACCGCTCCTGTTCATGGCGCTCCTCAAGGCGGTCCGGGATCGAAAGGTCGGCTGGTTTGGAGTCGCCGGGTTAACGGCCGGCCTCTCGATGTTCGGCCACCCCCAGGCGAGCTACTACCTTCTGGTCGCCGGGTTTGTCTGGGGACTGTTCCTCGTGTTCGCCGACCCGGAAGGCCCGAAGCCGGCCGAGCGGCCCCGGGTTGTGCTGCTCGCGCTGCTTGCGATGGCGTTCGGATTCGGTCTCTATGCGATTCAGGCCTTGCCGTTCATGGAGTACACGCCGTTCAGCCCCCGTGCGGAAGGCGGCGCCAGCAGCGGCTGGGAGCACGCAACCTCGTTCGCGTGGCCGCTCCGAGAGGTAATCGTCACGATCCTGCCCCAGTTCACCGGCGTGCTGGACCATTATACCGGTGAGAACGGCATTAAGCTGCACACGGAGTATCTCGGGCCGGTGGTCCTGATGCTGGCCATCCTCGGCATCGGCGGGCCGGAGCGACGACGGCTGCAGATTGGTCTCGGCGTGATCGCGCTGCTGTTTCTGCTCGTGGCGTTGGGCGGGCACACGCCATTCTACAGTCTCTGGTACGCCGTGATGCCGCTGATGAAGAAGGTTCGCGCGGCCGGCATGGCGTACTTTCTGGTCGCATTCGTGATAGCCGTGTTCGCGGGTTTTGGCGCCGAGCGATTGCTGGCGGGGCAGGGCGCCCGCCGCCGCATCGCGATCACCGCAGGCGTCATCGGCGTCATCGCGCTGCTCGGAAGCCTCGGCACGCTGGCTCCGTTCGCGGAGAGCCTCGCCATGCCGCAGCTGATGGATCGAGCGATCGCGAACCGTTCAGATCTGCAATCCGGGTCGGTGCGGCTGCTCGTTTTTGTGCTGGCGGGCGGAGCGGTCCTCTACGCCGTCGCCTCAGGGCGGCTCCGCGGAGCCTTCGGAGCGGCGCTGATCGCAAGCCTAACGGTTGCCGATCTATGGTCGGTGGACCACCAGTTCTTCAAGTTCCTCCCCGGCGCCGCGATCAGCTATGGCGACGATGAGATCACAGCCAAGATTCGGGAGACGCCGGCTCCATACCGCGTCTTGGACCCCCAGGGACGCTACCGGGCGCTGACGTCGTACCCGAGGTCGTGGCTCATGGCGCGGGCAATCCCGCAGCTCCTGGGCTACCATGGCAACGAGCTGCGCCGGTTCGACGAGCTGCTCGGCGGAGGGGACGACTGGGAGCAGCAGGTCAATCCAAACCTGCTCAAGCTCTGGGGCGTACGGTTTCTGGTGCTCGCAAGCGGACAAGTCGAGCGCGTGCCCGGCTACCACAAGGTGCTGGGGCCCGTCAAGACCACCCCGGACCGAACGGCCGAGTTTTATGGCCCGGAGCATGCCGCGGTCCTTTTCGCGGCCGACACGGTTCCCGCTTACGTGCGGCTCTACGACAAGGCTGTGAAGATTCCGGCCGACCAGATCGCTCCAACGATTGCCGATCCGAGATTCCGGGTCGATCTCGCGGCCCTTTACGATGACAGCGCCGCGGTCACCGTCGAACCGCTCGACAGCCTTCCTCCGGCCAACCGGCCTGAGCCGGTGGTCACCCACTGGCAGCCCGGACGGATCGAGATCGCGCTGAGCGGGCAGGAGCCCAAGCAGAGCTACCTGGTCGTCGGGGAGAATTGGTTCAAGGGCTGGGAGGCGACCGCTGACGGGAAGGTGATCCCGGTGCTCCGAGCGAATCACACGATGCTCAGCGCGGTCGTTCCGGCGGGCGCGAAGAATGTGACGTTCGAGTTCGGCTCGCCGACCTATCGGCGCGGTCGCACGATCACGTTCGTTTGCGCGCTCGGCCTGTTGGGATTCGTCGCGGTGCCTCTGGTGCGCCGCCGGCGGAGCGGGAAT
>JBDTOH010000040.1:0-18711 GCA_039933355.1 Gemmatimonadota bacterium
AGAATCAGCTCGAGGGGACGGAGAACCGGATCTCGGTCGCCCGGCAGGACTACAACGACAAGGTCAAGGAATTCAACGCCTACATCCGAACCTTCCCGCAGAATATCACGGCAAAGGTCTTCGGAGCGGGGAAGCCGCGGGAATACTTCGAGCTGACCAACGCAGCGGCGGCGGCGGCGCCCAAGGTGAAGTTCTAGGGATTCGGGATTGGACTAGAGGGAATAGGGAGTAGGGAAGGCTGAACGCTGGATTTGGAAATGCAAACGAGCCCGCCACGACACCCATCGCGGCGGGCTCTTGCTATCAAAACATCCTGGCCAGGCGCCCATTCCTATTCCCTATTCCTATTCCCCATTCCCTATTCCCTATTTCCTAATCCGCCACCACCGCCGGCAGCACAAACCGCAACGGATCCACCGCGACGCCGTTGACGTGCACTTCGTAGTGCAGGTGCGGGCTGGTCGAGAGACCGGTGCTTCCTACCAGCGCGATCGATTCGCCCCGCTTCACCTTCTGCCCAACCCGGACCAGGATCCGCGACGTGTGGCCGTACTTGGTGACGAGGCCAAACCCGTGGGCGATCACTACCATGTTGCCGTAACCGGTCGTCCACCCGGCCTCGATCACCCTGCCGTTCGCGGGGGCTTCGATCGAGCTGCCCAGCGGCGCGCTCACGTCGATCCCTTCGTGCGCGCGGGAGCGATGCAGAATCGGGTGCATGCGACCCTGCGAGAACTGGCTCGTGAGCCAGCCTTGCGTCGGCATGATTGACGGCGTTGCGGCGAGGCGCTCGGTGTGCGACCGGAAGCTGTCCGCGGCGGCCCGGAACGACCCGCTCAGCAGGTTTGCGCGCCGGATCAGCGCCTTGAGGTCGACCCGGATCTCGCCGGCGCGACTGAGCAGCACTCCGCTCGGCGCCTCATCCGCCGCCGTCCACGGACCTCCGATGCCGACCGCGCGGACCTGTGGATCGATCGGCTCGAGGTTGGCGAGCAGCCGGATCTTGCCGTCCTGTTTTTCGAGGGAGACCATCGTGTCCGCGAGCTCGCTCATCTCCGCGTGAAGGACGCCGAGCTCGTGGGCGAGATGCTGATTCTCCTGCTCGAGCCGGCCGGCCCGCGCGACGTTGAGCGATTTGGACACGGTGCCGTAGCCTAACATGAGGGCGATCACGACGGCCGCGAGACCCGCGCTCGTCCCGAGCTTGACCGCGGTGTGCGACACCTCGATCGCTCGCGATGTGCTCGAGCCTTCCGGCACGACGATGATGGTCCAACGGCGCTTCGTCATTCGACCGGAGCTCGCCTCGGGCGACAGCTGGATTTTCTCGGTTCGGAATCCTGAGCTCGGTCGTGGTCGCCGAAGCTCGCCCAGGTAGCCGTGCTGGGCGCCTAACATTGCCCCCGTACCGAGGGCTGTCAAGCGTTGGATTTCTTTACTGTAAATGATTGAGGCGAACTGACTTGAAGTCGGTGGGGAACCTAGGGCCGTTTTGTCCTGCCCCTCGCGCGACTCACGCGGACGGGTCGCGCGCGGGTTTGGGGAACAGCACCGGCGGGGTGCGAACGCTCGCCCCCGCGACCGGCGGATCGTCCGCCAGGTGCAAGCTCGGCCGGTCCAATAGCTCACGGGCCTGACCCAGGCAATCCCAGATCTCCGCGGCCTTGCCGGGAATGAACGGGTACGCCATCACGGCGAGCCGGTACAGACAGTTGGCGAGCGAGTGGAGTGCGGCATCGAGCTCGGCGTCTTTCGTTTGCTTGGCAAGACTCCACGGTGCCGTGCGCACGATGTACTGATTGGCGTCGTCGACCAGCTTCCAGGCGGCATCGGCCCCGCCTTTCAGGTCGAGCCCGTCCATCGCGGTCCGATACTTCGCGAGCTGCTCCGCACCCGCGCGATCGAGATCGGTGGCTGCACCGGCCGGCACCACTCCCGAGCGGTACTTGGCGATCATCGACAGGCTCCGCGCCACCAGGTTGCCGAGCCCGTCCGCGAGGTCGGAGACATAGCGGCCGTCGAAGCGGTCCCAGGTGAAGTCGCCGTCGTTCTCGAAGCCGACCTCGCGCAGCAGGAAGTAGCGGAGCGGGTCCGGGCCATGCCGCGCGATCGCGTCGTCGAGATTGACCGCGGTCCCGGCGGTCTTCGACATCTTCGCTCCTTCCCACTGCACGTAGCCGTGAGCCCATACTTCTTTGGGAAGCGGCAGCCCCGCGGCGAGCAGCATCGCGGGCCAGATCACGCAGTGAAATCGAGTGATGCCCTTGCCGATGATGTGAAGCTCCGCGGGCCAGATCCTTTCGTAACCCGGCTCGGGATAGCCGGTGGCGGAGAGGTAGTTGATCAAGGCGTCGAACCAGACGTAGACCGTGTGGCCCGGGCTGTCGGGAAACGGAATCCCCCAGGCGAAGCGCGCTCGCGAGATCGAGATGTCGAGCAGCTCGCCCTCGAGGAGCCGGAGGACCTCGTTCCGCCGGATTGCCGGCTCGACCTTGAAGGAGCCGGTCGTGATCAGCTCGAGCAGCTTCTCCCGATAGGCGCTCAGCCGGAAGAAATGGTTCTTCTCCCTCGTGGGCACGAGCTCCAGCGTCGGATGCTCGATGCAGTGGCCGTTGACGATCTGGTTGTCGGGCTTGAACTCCTCACACCCGTTGCAGTACAGCCCCTCGTATTCGCCGAGGTAGATGTCGTCCGGGTTCTCGTCCTTGATCTGCCGAAGGAGCGCATGGACACCGGCGACATGCCGCGGCTCGGTGGTCCGGATCCAGTCGTCGTTGCTGCACTCGAGCCGCTGCCAGAAGCGCTCGAACCGCCTCGCCATCTCGTCCACCCACTCCATCGGCGTCACGCCGTTGGCCTCGGCGGCGGAGATAACCGACTGCGAGTGCTCGTCCATCCCCATCAGGAACCGGACGTCGAACCCGCGGAGGCGGTGATACCGCGCGATCGCGTCGGCGCCGACTTTTTCGAGCGCGTGGCCGAGGTGGGGATCACCGTTCGAGTAATCGATGGCAGTGGTGAGATAGAACTTGGGCACTTACGCCTCGGGAGCCGGCGGCGGTCCGCCGCCCGGGCGAGGGCTCCGCCTCCGGCGCCGCTTCGACCGCTTCTTCCGGGCGTTAGGCGTCTCGGAGCCGTCCGCCGCCGGTTGCTGCGGGTCCGCCCCGGCCGGCTGGGCGGTCGGGAGCGCGGCAGCCGGAGCGGCCGGGCGGGCCGCCTGAGCGATAGGTGGGCGCGGGGCCCGCTCCGTCCGCGCCTGCGGCCTCGGCTCGGGAGCCGGCGGGGCGGCCTCCTCCGGCAGTCCGGACACTTCGGCGATCTCGTCTTTGAGATCGATCAGCGCGACGATTCGGGGGCCCTCCTCGTCGTGACGGAGGAACACCCGCTCCCGGAAGATGTCGACCGCGATCACCTTCTCGGTGCCGCGCCTGGTCCGGAGCGCTTTGCCTTCTTTGGGGAACCGCTTCCGCGAGGTGACGTAGAACTCGTGCTCGTACTTGAGGCAGCAGAGCAGCCGTCCGCACCCCCCCGAGATCTGCGCCGGGTTGAGCGAAAGATGCTGGTCCTTCGCGAGACTCAAGCTCACCGGGGAAAGCTCCCGGAGCCAGGTCGAGCAGCAATATTCCTTGCCGCATCGGCCGACGCCGCCTAACCGCGCCGCCTCGTCCCGGACGCCGATCTGCCGGAGCTCGATCCGGGCCTTGAAGGTCGAGGCGAGATCGCGCACCAGATCGCGGAAGTCGACCCGTTTTTCCGCCGTGAAATAGAGGGTCAGCTTCTTTCGGTCCCACTGCCACTCTGCGTCGCTGATCTTCATCTCGAGCTCGTAATGACGAACCCGATCGGTCGCGGAGCGGCGGGTATCTTCCTCGGAGCGGCGGAGATCGTTCGCGGTACGGATCTCGTCCTGACTCGCGAGCCGGACCACGTTGCGGGGCGCGGGTGGCGTTTCGCCGACCGCACACCCGGCGCATCCGGACGCGCACTTCTTGGTGGCCGTGTCGCCCACGACCGAGACCCGCCCGAAGTCCACGCCTCGATCGGCCTCGACGATCACCGGATCGCTCCGGTGGAGCGGCTCGGCTTCGTCGGACCAGAGGAAATAGTCTTTGCGGTTACCCTTGAACCGGACTTCGACCGTGGTCGCCATTACGCTTCCGCGAAGACCCCCATGCTTCCGTACTTCTCGGCGCGGCGGCGGACCAGCTTCTCCGGGCGGACCTTTCGGAGCTCGCCGACATGGCGCATGAGGGAAGTCCGGAGCGATTCTCCGGCGGCGTCGGGATTCTGATGGGCGCCGCCCGGAGGCTCGGGAATGATTTCGTCGATCACCTTGAACGTGAGCAGATCGTTGGCAGTGAGCTTGATGGCCTCCGCGGCGCGCTCCCGCTGGGTCGCGTCCTTCCACAGGATGGCGGCGCAGCCTTCGGGCGTGATCACCGAATAGACCGAGTTCTCGAACATGAGGACCCGGTCGGCGACGCCTAACGCGAGCGCGCCGCCCGATCCGCCTTCGCCGATCACCGCCGCCACGGTCGGCGTCTGGAGCGATGCCATCTCGAGGATGCTCGTCGCGAGCGCCTCCGACTGGCCCCGCTCCTCGGCGCCGAGGCCGGGATACGCGCCGGGGGTGTCGATGAGTGTAATGACCGGCGCCCCGAACCGGGCGGCGAGCCGCATCAGCCGGAGCGACTTCCGGTAACCTTCCGGGTGCGCCATGCCGAACGTCCGCCGAATATTCTCCCGGGTGTCACGCCCCTTCTGGTGCCCGATCACCATCACGCTCAGACCGGCCAGCCGAGCCCATCCGCCCACGATTGCGGGGTCGTCGCGAAAGAGCCGGTCGCCGTGGAGCTCGATGAAGTCCGTGAAGATCGAGCCGAGGTAGTCGAGCGTGGTGGGCCGGCGGTTGTGCCGCGCGACCAGCACCCGCTGCATCGGCGTCAGGTTGCGGTAGATCTCGGCCCGGAGCGAGTCGAGCTTGCCGGTCAGCAAGGTCACCTCCTCCGCCACGTCGATCTGGCGCTCCTCGCCGACTCGTTTGAGCTCGTCGATCTGGCGCTCCAATTCGAGCAGGGGCTTCTCGAAGTCCAGCGTATAGCTGTTGGCCATGAAAGGTCATCCTGCTTTGGTGAATCCGATTGCATCGCGGCCCATCAGGCTCTGGACCGCCTGCACCAGGTCCGTCTCCAGGTTGACGCGCAGGCGCTTAGAGCGCAACCGCACCTGCTCGCCGTTCCCGTCCGACCATTCAATATAGAGCGGAACGACCCCCGGGAACTGGGAGCAGACCGCCATGACCGACTGGAGCAGCTCCGGGGTGGGCGCCGAGGGCTTGGCCCACCTCAGCGTGAGCGCCATCTGCCCCGAGTTCCGGATGTCGCGGAGCGTCCGGGCGCTCTCCACCACGAACGGGGCCCGATCCTCCCCCCGGTCACGAATGCTGTAGCCGCCGGTGAGGAGAAGCCCGGCATCTTCGACCACGACCTGGTTGAGCTTGGCCCAGGTGTCCGGGAACACAATCGCCTCAGAGGTTCCGTGAAAGTCTTCGAGCACGACCCGCGCGTACTCCTTGCCGGTCTTTTTGGAGATCTGGCGGCGGACCGCCGTCACCACCGCGCCGATCGTCACCGGTTGCTCGCTCCATTGATGGAGCGTTGCCGTGGTCCGAGTCCCGAACAGCTCGACCTCCGGCCGGTACGGTTCCAGCGGATGACCCGAGATGAAGAAGCCGATCAGCTCTTTTTCTCGCGCCAGCCGCTCCGCCTCGGTCCAGGCGGGGACGTCCGGCAGCTTGACTCGGATCTCTCGCTGCGCGTCCGGCCCCTCGCCGAAGAGCGAGGCCTGGCCGGCGGCTCGTTCCTCTTGGAGCAGCTGCGCCTCCGACAACGCGTGGTCCAGCGCGGACGAGAGCTGGTTCCGGTGCCCACCTAACGAATCGCAGGCCCCGGCTGCGATCAAGGACTCGACCACTCGCTTGTTGCAGAGCCTGAGGTCGATCCGGGTGACGAAATCGCCGAGCTGATCGAACCGTTTGCCGGGCCGAGCCGCGATGATCGACTCGATCGCTCCGCGGCCCACGTTGCGGACGGCGCCGAGGCCGAACCGGATCCGTTTGTCTCCCACGACTGTGAACTTGAACCCCGACTCGTTCACGTCCGGCGGCAGCACTTCGATGCCAAGCTCGCGGGCCTCGTTGATGTATTGGACCACTTTGTCGGTGTCGCCGATCTGCGACGACAACAGCGCCGCCATGAACTCGGCCGGATAGTGGGTCTTGAGCCATGCGGTCTGGTACGAAAGGACCGAGTAGGCGACCGAATGCGACTTGTTGAACCCGTACCGGCCGAACGTCTCGATCTGAGCGGCGAGGTCGTCCATCAGCTTCCGCTTGTGACCCTGACCGAGCCCGCGCTCGACGAACCGGCCGAGCTCCTTCTTGATCAGCTCGGAATCCTTCTTTCCGACGGCCTTGCGGAGCACGTCGGCTTCGGCGAGCGAAAAGCCCGCCATCACGTTCGCGATCCGCATCACCTGTTCCTGGTAAGTGATGACGCCGTAGGTCGGCTCGAGCAGCTCTTTGAGCAGCGGGTCCGGATACGTCACCGGCTCCTGACCCAGCTTGCGCCGGATGAAGACGGTATGCATCCCGGCGTCGAGCGGCCCCGGACGGAGCAGCGCGTTCGACGCCACGAGATCATCGAACCGGTCGCACTTCATCTGGCGGAGCGTCTCGGTCGCGAGCGCCGACTCGAACTGAAAGACGCCCGCCGTCCGGCCCGCTCGAAGCAGCGCATACACCTTCGGATCGTCGAACTTGAGTCTGGGGACTTCGATCCGCTTACCGGAGCGCACGGCGATCATCTCGATCGCATCGTGAATCACGGTGAGCGTCTTGAGGCCGAGCATGTCCATCTTGAGCATGCCGACCTTCTCGAGCGCCACCATATCGTACTGCGTGATCATCGCGTGCTCACCGTCTGCGGTCTGGCCGGCGCCCTTGGTCGGCGCGGTGCACACCGGGACGTAGTCGAGAAGCGGGCCCGGGGCGATCACGACGCCGGCCGCGTGAACCGAGAGATGCCGCGAGATTCCTTCGATGCGCCCCGCGAGATCCGCCATCCGCTCATAGACTGGAGAGCTCTTCACGAGCTCGCGCAGCTCCGGGACCTTGTCGACCGCTTCCGACACGGTGAGGCTGTATGCAGGACCGGAGGGAACCAGCTTGGTGATCTTGTCCGCATCGCCCGGCGGGATCTTGAGCACCCGCGCCACGTCCTTGAGCGCGGCCCGCGCCTTCAAGGTTCCAAACGTGACGATCTGCCCGACGCTGTCGTGACCGTACCGCTCCCGGACGTACTCGATCACCTCACCCCGCCGCTCGAAGCAGAAGTCCACGTCGATGTCCGGCATCGAGACCCGCTCGGGGTTCAAGAATCGCTCGAAGAGGAGGTCGAACTCGAGCGGACACACGTCGGTGATCTTGAGCGAGTACGCAACCAGTGAGCCCGCGGCCGAGCCGCGGCCGGGCCCGACCGGGATGTCGCGCGCGCGCGCGGCCGCGATGAAGTCGCTCACGATCAGGAAGTAGCCCGCGTAGCCGGCGGTGTTGATGACCCCGAGCTCGAACTCGAGCCGTTCCTTGACGTTAGGTGGGAGCGGGTCGGCGTATCGGGCTTTGGCCCCCGCAGTCGCAAGCTGTCCGAGCAGCTCCGCGTCGGTCGTCACGGTGTCCGGAAGTGGAAAGCTCGGCAGGAAATAGCGCTTCTCGAAGTCGAACTCGCAGAGGTTCGCGACCTTGACTGTGTTCTCGAGGGCGTCGAGCTGCTTCGGGAAGAGCGCCGCCATCTCGGCTTCGCTCTTGACGTACGACTCCTGCCCCGTGAAGCGAAACCGCTTCGGGTCGTCGAGATCGGCGCCGGTCCCGATCGCCAGCAGGACGTCGTGGGCCTCGGCATCCGCGCGGCGGAGATAGTGGGCGTCGTTGGTGGCGACCACGGGAAGCCCCAGATCCTTGGACAGCTGGAGCATCCCTTCGGTCACCAGGTGCTCGTCGCCGATGCCGTGGTCTTGGATCTCGAGGAAGAACCGGCCGGGGAAGACCTCGGCGAACCACAGCGCGGACGCCCGCGCCTGGTCGTACCGCTGCCGGCGGAGTGCGTGGGCGACTTCTCCCGACAAACAGGCCGCAAGGCAGACGATTCCCTCCGAGTGCTTCTTGAGCGTCTCTTTGTCGATTCGGGGGCGCCGGTAGAAGCCCTCAGTGAACCCGATCGACGTGAGACGCACCAGGTTCTTGTACCCGGTCCGGTCCTTGGCCAGGAGCACCAGGTGGCTGTAGTGAGATGGAGCATCGGCCGGCTTCTGCTGGGCCCGCCGATCGCCGTAGGCGAGGTATGCCTCGAACCCGAGAATGGGCCGGATCTTCTTGGCCTTGGCGGCTTCGTAGAAGGCCCAGGCCCCATGCATGTTGCCGTGGTCCGTGATCGCGAGGCTGTCCATGCCCAACGTCTGGACGTGCTCGATCAGCTCGGGAATCCGATTCGCCCCGTCGAGCAGGGAGTATTCGCTGTGAGTATGGAGGTGTACGAAACCCATGGGCGCGTTCCGAGCGGGCGACCAGCGGGTCACCAACTCTGAGCACTGCTTGAAGCGTTTTCCTCTTCGGCTCCGGACGCGGAACCGGGGGAGCGAGACGCGTGAATGGGGAAGCTACGCCGACCTGTCGGTGTTGTCAAAGTTATTGATTGGGAGTCGTTTACGTGCCAATCGTGGGGATCGAACCCTGCGCCGCGGAGCCATGGTACCGGTCCGTTCCCGTGCATGGGAATTGCAACTCGGGTCGCTCGCTACGGGGGGAACAACCGCTCGGCTGTCAACCGGTGGCCGCTCCAAAAGACGACGGCGAGAAGTTGGGCCAATTCCCTTTTTGAAGTTCATAGCGCGGCGGACAGCATCTGCGCTCGCGGTCGGCGTGGTCTATCTTCCGTGCGGCGAGCAGCCTGGTGGGCGTCATCATGCGGTTGCACGACGCGGCGCGGCCGCACTCTCCTGATCGAGGAACAGGGCGATGATACGTCGGTTTTCATTGGTGGCATTCGTGGCGCTGGGTGCTGGTTGTTCGAGCTCGCCGACGACCTCCCCTCCGCCCCCGCCACCCCCGCCGTCCGCGGCCCTCACCTGCGGCACAACCCCGACGGTACAGCTCGCCGTGGGTGAGCATCAGGTGATCGATCCGACCCAGACGAGCGGGTGCGTCCGGGTCCCTGCGGCCGCCGCAGCCGGCGCCGAGTACATCGTCGATGTCGTGTCCACCGCGCCGAACCGGACGAACCTCGGTGTCTCCGGGCCGTTTTACATCCGGACCGCAGTTCCGGGAGCCACTACGGCGCCCCAAGCGACGGCAAACGCAGCGCCGGCTATTCGCGGAAGCCTGCACCCGCTCTCGGCTCAGGGGCAGTTCGATCTCATGCTTCGCGAAAAAGAACGGGCGATCGCCGCCGATCCGCGCTACCGGGCCGTCCCGCGGCCCGGTCCCAAAGTGGCGGCCGCGCCTCCCCTAGTCGGCGACCAGAAGACGTTCAAGTCCTGCCAAAATCTCCAATGCTCGACCTTTGTCGATGTCGCCGCGACCGCACGGTTCGTGGGCACTCACGCGGCGATCTACATGGACAATTCGGTGCCGCAGAACGACACGCTCCAAGCGGTCGACTACGCCGATCTTGGCAACACGTTCGATACCTATCACTACCCGATCGACGTCACCGCGTTCGGGAGCGAGTCCGACATCGACAACAATCAGCGGGTCATCATTCTCTTGACCGACGCCGTCAACAATCTCACCCCTGATTGCACCAACGGCCGCGTCCTCGGGTACTTCTTCGGCGGCGACCTCTCTCCCGGGTTCGCCAACTCCAATAACGGCGAGGTTTTCTACGCGCTCGTTCCCTCGCCGGCGACCGCGCAATGCACAGCGATCTCGAGGTCGACTGCGCTCAACAACATCAAGCCGACGCTGATTCACGAGTTCCAACACATGATCAGCTACAACCAGCATGTGCTGGTCCGGTTCGGAGCCTCGGAGGAAACCTGGCTCAACGAGGCCCTGTCGCATTTCGCCGAGGAGCTCGGCGGGCGGATCATCCCGAACTCGGAGTGCCCGAACCCGCCGTTCTCGTCGTGCCGGAGCCAATACATTTCGGGCGACATTTTCAATTCGTACGACTACCTGGCGGATACCGAAGCGGAGTTCCTGATTTACCCGACCAGCTCCAACGGTACGCTCGAGGAGCGAGGCGCCAGCTGGTATTTCGTGCGGTGGGTTCTCGACCAGTTCGCCACGGACACGATTCTCGGAACCGATCTCACGCTGAAGCTCGTCAACACACCGGCCACCGGCGTGGTCAACATCTCCACGGCGACCGGGGGCGACTTCTCGACCATGGTTCCCCAGTGGTTGCTCGCGGCATATCTCGACGATTTGCCCAACTTCACCCCGCTCTCGGATCGGATCAAATTCAAGAGTTGGGGTCTCAGGGCGATCTGGCTCAATCCGGCGAACGCGCAGGCATTTCCCAACGGCTTTCCGCTCAAACCCGACAGCACCTCGGGGGCCTATACCCATTCGGGCACGCTGCGCGGCGGGTCGGGCTTCCACCTGCGGCTCATCCAGCAAGCCAACGGTGCCGCGATCGATGTCCAGGCCGTCCGCACCTCGGCCGGAGAGGTACTCGATCCCGCCCTTCAGGCCCGAATCGGAATCGCGCGGGTTCGGTAGCGAGGCTGCCGCACGACCGGAGCGAGGAGTGGCGCCGTTTCGCGTGGGCGGTGCCGGAGGCGGCTCCGACCGGGCGGATTGCCTGACGTGACACGCACGCGGAGCCGTCCTAACTTTCCGCCTGTGAACCGCCTTCTTTTCATCACGCTCGTTCCCACGGCCGCTCTCGTCGCTCAGGGCCGGCCGGTGCCGAGCGTCCTATTATTCCCGGCGAATGTCCGGGCTGCCGCCCTCGCGGGCGCCGGGGTGGCGATGATCGGATACGCCGGGTCCGTCTTCAACAATCCGTCGGGCCTGGCGCCGATCCGTTCGCTGAGCGTCGAGGGCACGATCGCCCGCCTTCCGGACCGCTCCACGTACTCCATGGGCGCGGGCGCTGTCCGGATCAAGGACTTCAATCTCGGCGGGGGCTACCAGTACCTCCGCTTTCCCAGCGGTGGCCCGGTTTACGACAACGTTGCGTTCGCCGGCGCCGTGGTCTATCGCATCGGCGGCATCTCGTTCGGCGCCAACGGGAAGTACCTCTCGCTCGAGGACTCTTCGCATCAGGTCACCCGGTCGCTGACCACCGATCTGAGCGCGACGGTCGCCTTTTTCGACATCGCGGCGCTTGCTCTCAGCGTGCGGAACGTCGGCGACTGGGCGGTGTCGCGCGGTGGCCTCGAGCTGCCGCGAACGGCGCATCTCGGCTTCACGCTGAACCTGCTCGACACCTACTCGAACGGCCGCCTTCTTGCGACGGTCGAGACGATCTGGACCCACGGTGCGGGCCGCCGGACGGTGCTGGGAGCGGAAGCGGGCGTGGTCGTCGCAGGGATCGGGCTGGTGGGCCGGGCCGGTACCGGCGGTGAGCCGGGAACCCCGATCAGACCGTTTTCGACCACGACATACGGCGGCGGCATCGTGGCCGGCCGGGCTCGGATCGACTATGCCTTCCAGAAGAAGAGCCCGTTAGGCACGAGCGTG
Source organism: Gemmatimonadota bacterium (assembly GCA_039933355.1). GTDB lineage: Bacteria > Gemmatimonadota > Gemmatimonadetes > Gemmatimonadales > GWC2-71-9 > SHZU01. Next base: position 11,744 of record JBDTOH010000040.1, read on the forward strand.
CATCTCTTCGGATTCCGCTGGACCCCGTGACCCGGAAGCGAATCGCGATGGGCATCTTGATAGCGGCTGTGGCGTTGTTCGCGGGGTTCGGGACCGCATACCTCGCGAGCGAAGATATCCGGTACCTGACCCGGGCCGGGATCGAGCAGATCCGGATCTTGGAGAAGAGCCGGCCGCTCGCGGAGTTGCTCAAGGATCCTAAGACACCTCGGGCCGACCTGCCTTACATCCGTCTGGTGCTCGACGTCCGCCGGTTCGCCGGCGATCTTGGGCTCGAGGCCGGGAAGACCTATACCAAGTACACGAACGTCGGGCGGGATACGTTGCTCCTGAGCCTGACCGCGTCCCGTAAGGACTGCATCTGTCCCCACACCTGGAAGTTCCCGATCGTCGGGCGGATTCCCTACAAGGGGTTCTTCGACCCCAAGATGGCGCAGCGCGAGTATGACAAGCTGGCCGCCCAAGGCCTGGACGTCTCGCTCCGGCCGGCGGCCGCGTACTCGACGTTAGGCTGGTTCAACGATCCATTGCTCTCGACCGCGCTGGTCCGCGACTCGGTCGAGATGGCCGCTCTCGTTTTCCATGAGCTCGGGCACAATACGCTCTGGGTGAAGAGCGCGACCGCGTTCAACGAGAGCTTCGCGCAGCTGGTCGGCTACCGGTCCGCGGAGGCGTACTTCCGGCTCCGGGGCGACACCGCGCTCGCCGACCGAGCCCGTGATCGATGGCTCGACGAGATCGTCCTGGCAGACTACTACAAGGCGCTGATCGACACGCTCACCAAGTTCTACCAGGCCAAGCCCGTCGGCGACAGTCTCGACGCCGGCCGCCGAGCCATCGCGGCGTGGTCCCGCGCGGAGCTCACCGGACCGATCGGAGCACGGCTCAAGACATATCGGGTCGGAAGGATTGCCGAACGGCCGATCAACAACGCTCAGCTGGTCGGCGTCTTGCTCTACCGCACGCACCTCGACTGGTTCGAGCGGTGGTTCGAGAAGACCGGTGACATCAAGCGGGCGGTAGCAGGCCTTCGCGCGCTCATGGCGGGCGCGACTGGAGACGAGGCGTTCGCTCGGCTGGACCGGGCCGCGGCCACGGCGCCATAACCCGGCCTAAACGGCAACCCGCTCGGGCTCCGCGGCCGGCTCGAGCAGCTCTGCGACCTTGGCCCGATACTTCGCGATGTTACCCAGCTTGATCGAGTCGTAGCCCCGAATGACATCGGGCATTGCCGCGAGCGCTACCGCCCGCTCATACGTGCCGGCCGAGAGCGACTTGATCTCCCGTTCGATCATCGTCCGATACTCCTCGATCAGGCGCCGCTCTTCGCGCCGGACCTGGTCTCGCCCGAACGGGTCGAACGCCGTCCCCCGAAGGCTTCGCAACGCATAGAGCATCCGGAAGACGGGCCGGAACCAGCTCCCGAGCGCGAGCTTCCGCTTCATCCCAAGCGCGCGGAGGACCGGGGGGTGGAGCCGGTATGTCACATTCGCTCCCGCGCCGAACTGGCGCTCGACCGCCTGAGCAAATCCCGGTGCGAGATAGAGTCGCGCCACTTCGTATTCGTCCTTGTACGCCATCAGCTTGAACAGGTACCGCGCGACCGCTTCGCTGAGTCTGGTGTCGGGGCCCACAGCCCGTTCCCGCAGCCGGGTATTGACGACAAAGTCCACGTATTGCTTCGCGTACGCCGCGTTCTGGTAGGCCATCAGCTCCGGAACCCGGTGGTCGAGCAGGCGCCGAACCTCGCCGTCGAGGCCGGTCAGCTGGATCAGGTCGAGCGCCATCGGCGAGAACGAATGGTCTTCCGTCGCGGGCGCGGCGCTATCGTCGGCGGCCTTTGGCTCCCAGGCTGGATCGGCCACGAGCTTTCGGCCGAGGCGGAACGCCTGCACGTTGACCGCAGCGCCGCCGCCGTTGAGGGTGATGGCCTGCTCGATCGAAGCGGCGGCGAGCGGGATCACGCCCCGCTGATACGCGGCTCCGATCACGATCAGGTTCGCCGGCAGGTGCGATCCGAACATGGTCTCCGACAACCGCTCGGCGTCGAGATACACGCTGGTGCCGGGCCGGGTGACGGTGTCGATCCGCCGGTGAAGCAAGCTATCGTTAGGAAAGGTGACGCCGGCATTCCGCACCATCAAACCGGTCGGCACATGACTCGACGACACGATCGCGACGGTTCGGTCGGGCCGCGCGCGGCTCAAGTGACGCTGGTCCGCCGCGGTCAGCACGTCGAACCCGAGATACGCGTCCGCCTGGCCGACTCCGACCTTGTTCGACTCGACTGTGGAGCCCGCCAGGATCTTCAGGTGTGAGACGACCGCGCCGCCCTTCTGACTCAGGCCGGTCTGGTCGAGGCTCTTGACTCCCTTGCCTTCGAGCAGCGCCGCGGCGCCGAGGATCTGATTGGCGGTCACGACCCCGGTGCCGCCGATTCCCATCAGGTAGAGGTTGGCGCTCGCGCCGACGATGCGGACCGGCTCGGGAGAGTCGTTCGGCACGGGCGCCGGCCGGGGCCGGGAGGGCTTCGCCTGCTCTCCGTTAGGCACGACCGTCACGAACGACGGGCAGTCCCCGTCGAGGCAGGAATAGTCCTTGTTGCAGCTCGACTGGTGGATCATCGTCTTGCGGCCGAACTCGGTCTCGACCGGCTGGACGCTCAAGCAGTTGGACTTGACGCCGCAGTCGCCGCAGCCCTCGCAGACCGCTTCGTTGATCAGGACCCGCATGGCCCGCTCGGGCGCCTCGCCCCGCTTCCGTTTGCGGCGGAGATCGGCGGCGCAGTGCTGATCGTAGATCAGCGCGGTGACACCCGGCATCTCACGGAGGAGGCGCTGCGCCTCGTCGAGCCGGTCGCGGTGCCAGAGCTCGACCCCATTCGGGAGCGGGGCGTCCTCGTACTTAGCGAGATCGTCGGCGAGGACGAGAACTGTCCGGACCCCCTCCGCTTGAAGCTCACGAGCCAAGTCCGGGATCGGGATTGCCCCGTCGGCATGCTGGCCGCCGGTCATGGCGACGGCTGCATTGTAGAGGATCTTGAAGGTGATCGTCGTGCCCGCCGCGACGGCCTGGCGGACGGCGAGCGAACCCGAGTGGAAGTAGGTGCCGTCGCCCATGTTCTGGAACAGGTGCGGCATGTTGCTGAAGAGCGACGCACCGACCCACTGGCAGCCTTCACCGCCCATCTGCGTGAAGCCCACCGTCTGCCGCTCCATCATCACGGCCATTCCGTGGCAGCCAATGCCGCCGCCCGCGAGCGAGCCCTCGGGCACGATCGTGGAGCGAGTGTGGGGACAGCCCGAGCAGAAGTACGCGTGCCGTTGCGCCGTGAAGCCGAGCGGCTGGATCTCCGCCGGCATCGTCGGAGCCAGACGAGCGACCCGCGGCGCGAGCACATCCTGCGGTAACCGCTCGGCGAGGCGTCGCGCCAGAATGCCCGCGATCATGTCCGCGTCGAGCTCGCCATGGGCCGGAACGAGGACGGCACCGTGCTCGTCCCACTTCCCGACGATCCGGGGACGTTTGCTCTCCTCGTACAGCGCTTCACGGAGAAAGAGCTCGACAAACGACCGCTTTTCCTCGATGACGACGATCTGTTCGAGCCCATGCGCGAACTCCCGCGCGACCATCGGCTCGAGCGGATAGAGAAGCCCGACGTGAAGGATTCGGATCCCGTAGCGGATCAGCTCTTCGTCGTCCAATCCCAGGCGGGTGAGCGCTTCGCGCACATCGTAGTAGGTCTTCCCCGCGACTGCGATGCCGAGCCACGCGGTGCCGGTCGCGCCGGCGATCTTGTTGACCCGGTTCGCTCGCGCGAAGCGGCGCGCCGCCTCGAGCCGTCCCTCGAACAGCTCCTGCTCCATCTGAAGATTGAACGGCGCGAACAGGTTGACGCTCTGCGTGTGCTGCCAGGGCTTTCCTCGAAAATCGAAGTCGGGCGTGGTGAATTCCGAGAGCGCGGACGAGGGCCATGCCGTCTCATACGCGTCCGCCACGTTGGTCGTCATCTTGAACCCAACCCACAGGCCCGAATAGCGCGACAAGGCGTAACCAAACAGTCCGAGCTCGAGCACCTCTTGGACCGAGCCCGGGTAGAGCACCGGCATCTGCGCGTCGAAGAACGCGACCTCTGAATGGGAGGGGACCGTCGAGGACTTCGAAGCGGGATCGTCGCCGCCAACCGCCAGCACACCGCCGTTCCGCCCGACGCCGGCGAGGTTGCCGTGCTTGAACACGTCGCCGCAGCGATCGACGCCCGGGCCCTTGCCGTACCACATCCCGAGCACGCCGTCATACTTCGGGTCGGGGAAGAGATTCGCGATCTGTGCGCCGAAGATCGCGGTCGCACCGAGCTCTTCGTTCACGCCGGGGATGAACCTGATGTGATGCTGCTCGAGGAGAGCCCGCTGCTGCTGGAGAATGAAGTCAAACCCACCGAGCGGAGAGCCGCGATAGCCGGACACCAGCGTCCCAGTCCTGAGACCTCGGCGCACGTCAGCCCGCTGCTGATCGAGCAAGACCCTGACGAGCGCCTGGACGCCGGTGAGGATGACAGGCCCGTCCTCGGTGTATTTGGAGTCGAGGGAAAGGGTTTCGGGCATGCGGCCTTGGAGTATCGGAAATCGGAAATCGGAAATCGGGCGAAGGGCGGACGGGGTCAGTGTTCCCGATTTCCGACTTCCGGCTTCCGACTCCCGAGCTTCAGCGCCTGCTTATCCACCTTACCAATCGGCAGCATCGGCAGCGCTGTCTCAACCGAATAATGCTTCGGAACCTTGTAGTTGGCGAGTCGGCTCCGGCAATGAATCCGAAGCTCCTCGGCGCTGACCCGGCTGCCCGGATTCAACAAGATGAAGGCGTGTCCCACTTCCTGGTACAACGGATCGGGGACGCCGAGCACCGCGGCGATCCCGACGGCCGGATGCTCCTCCAGTACTTGTTCGATTTCCCTGGGGTAGACGTTGTACCCGCCCGATTTGAACATTTCCTTGAGCCGGCCGATCAGCTTGTAGGCCCCGTCCGGCCGCTCGACCGCGAGATCGCCGGTCCGAAGCCAGCGATCGGCGGTAAACAGGTCCGCGGTAGCCTCGGGCCGCTGCCAGTACCCGACGGTCATGAAATCGCCATGAACCTGGATCTCGCCCGGCTGGCCGGGTTCCACGGGCCGGTCGTCCTGGTCCGCGATCCGGACGCCGTACTCCGGCACCGGCCAGCCGATCGAATCCGCCAGGACGTCCGGATCGTCGGTGTCGAACGTAAACGTCACGGACCCCACGGTCTCGGTCATCCCGTATGCGTTCGCGAGGGCGGGGCACTTGGTCCGAAGCTTTTCGACCAGCGCGGGCGGGGCGGCGGCGCCTTCCCAGATGATCACGTCCACCGAGCTGAAGTCGGTGCGATCGAATGCGGGCCGGACGGTGATCAACTGGAGCACCGTCGGGACGTGGCCGAAGAACGTGAGCCGCTCCTCCTCAACCAGCCGAAGCATCCCGTCGGGGTCGAACTGCTCCTGGAAGACGATCGTGCCGCCCGGTACGAGCGTATCGCAGGTGATATCCCCGACGCACCCGATGTGATTGATCGGCAGGTTGTTCACGACGCGAAGGGCCGGGACGGGCCAGATCGCGTGCTGAACTCGCGCGACGTGGACCAAGCCGTAGTGATGGATCACCGCGCCCTTTGGCTTACCGGTCGTGCCGCTCGTGTACACGATCAAGCAGGGCTCTCGTCCGCCCACCACGTCTCGGCGAGCCCTGAGATCGGCATCGGTGACCCTTTCGCCACCTGCCAGGAAGTCCCGGTAGGAGATCCCGCTGCTCGAGGCGTTCTCCCCGTCGAGGACGACAATTCGTTCGAGCGACGCAACCCCGGCCTTGAGGGCGGCGAGCTCGCCCGCGTAATCGCGCTCACCGATCCGGGAGCGCGCGAACAAGAGGCGCGGCGTGGCGTCGCCGGCGACGTACTCGAGCTCGGGAAGTTGGTATCGCGGGTTGAGCCCGAGCCAGATCGCGCCGATCGAGGCGGTGGCGAGAAAGGTGACGTAGAAATCGGGGTGTGGCGGCGACAATGTGGCGACCCGGTCGCCCCGCGCGACGCCGCAAGCGAGCAATGCCCGAGCGCAGCGATCGACCCGGTCCGCCAGCTCGTGGTACGACCACCGGCTCCCCTCGAAGACCACAGCCTCGCGGACTGGATCGATCGACGCCCAATGCGCCGGGTAGTCGCTGATCCGAGCGAGGCGAGGAGGTCGGTCGGATTCGGGAAGCGGGCGGTGCGGCAGGCTGAACGGGCGACCGCTCATGCCGGGGTCCTTGCGCCCTGAATCCTCCGGTGACCCTCGGCGGTCACCCAGAGCCCCAGCCATTCCGCCGCGAGCGCGGGCTTCGCCTGGCCGTCGATCTCGACGAGCACGTCGAACCGGTTCAGCAGCTCACCGGGGCGGACCTCGACGCAATCCTTGAGCGTGAAATGGGCCCGAATCCGGCTGTTGACCGGAACCGGGGCGACGAACCGGAGCCGATCGAAGCCGTAGTTGAGCGCGTAGCCCCCGGTCTCGGCATGGCTGTCGTGGAGCCAGCCTAACGCCTGGTGGCTGAAGTAGGTCAGCATCGACAGGGTGAGAAATCCGAATGCCACCGTGCTCTCGAACGGGCTGTACTTGGCGCACCACGCCGGATCGACGTGCATCGGGTCGGGGTCGAGCGTGGCCTGGGCGAACAGGTCGATCCGCTCCTGATCGATGGTGAACCAGGGTGTCGTGCCGAGCTGGTCACCGACGCGGTGCCGCAGGTCGAGGCCGGAGGAGGGAATTGGAGTGGTCATTTCGTAACAGATGTTATGTGATGGCAGTGTAATGTCGGCAGTCGGAAATCGGAAGTCGGGGGATTGAGGCGCCGCTCGACCCGGTGGAGGGCCGGCGGCGGTCCGCGCTCCGCCCCCGACCAGCTCCCGATTCCCGACTCCCG
>JBDTOH010000041.1:0-18680 GCA_039933355.1 Gemmatimonadota bacterium
GGACGGAAATTGGTGTCCCCGCGTGCACGGCAGCAGGAAGTAGGGGATAGGGAATTAGCGAGGGAGGAGCGATCGGCGGCGATACGGTTCCCCGCCCCCCATCCCCACTCCTCCTACTTCCCCAATACGACCAACGACTCGTTCCCATCGGCTCCCACGCTGGCCACGCCGAACAGGGAGTCGTCGATCAAGATGTTCTCGAGCGTGAGCTCGGTTGCGCCCGTGACCAGGCGGCTATGGGTCCACAGGGGTTCGGTCGTGTCGCGCCAATAGACCTTGTAGGCGGCCACAGGGCCGGGTGGGGCTTGCCAGGTAATGGTGGTCGAGGGACTGCCGCCGCCCCGGATTTTCGCGCCGGTCGGCGGCGGAGGCGCCCAGGCGAGGGCGGCCAGCGTCGCCGCGTTGGCACCCGCGACGCGTGAGGCGTAGGGGAAGTCGACCTTCTCCGGCACGTCACCGTACGCTACGCCCGTTTCCGTGCGCACGTTCTGATGCTGGCGATTGTAGTGCTCGAACGCTTCGGTGACCCGGACGGCGGCAAAGCCGAGGTCGTTGAACGCGCGATGATCGCCACCGCGGCCGAACCGGTCGAGCCGGTAGACCAGCTTCGGCCTCATGGCGGGAAGGACTTGCCGGGCGATTCCGTACATGTACCGGGCGAGCTGGCGGGAAATCCCATCGACTTCGCCACCGGCCGCTCGACGAGCTCGTCGCTCCTCCTCGGTTTCAGTCGCGGGAACCGGCTCCGAGAAAATCCGGAAGGTCATGTTGTCGACCATCCCGCCGATACCCTCGGTGTTGCCGACGATGTCGTTGTTGAGCACGCCTTCGATGGTCCAGCCCTGATCTTTCGCATATTTGGCGAGCTGCTGTCCGCCGTACAGACCCTGCTCTTCCCCCGCGAGGGCGCCGAACACGATCGTCTTGTCGAACTGGTATTTCGACAGGACCCGAGCGGTTTCGATCACGGAAGCCGTGCCGCTCGCGTCGTCGGTTGCGCCGGGGGCGTCGGAGGTGGTGTCGTTAGGATCGCTGGCGCGGGAGTCGTAATGACCGGTGATCAGGACATACCGATCGGGATATCGCTTGCCCTTCTGCACCGCGACGACGTTGACCAGCTCGACGTCGTGCGGGATGCGGGTGCCCGCGCCGCCCTTGACGGTGCCCTGCTGGAACATGACCTCGAGACATCCGCCGCACGCCGTGCTGATCTGATCGAGCTCGGCCTTGATCCACCGGCGGGCGGCGCCGATGCCGCGAGTCGCCGACACTGTGTCCGACAGCGTGTGGCGAGTCCCGAAGCGCACCAGCTTGCGGATCGTCGCCTCGGTCGCGGAGGCCGGAATCGCTCGGGCGATGTCGTAGAGGCGGGGATCGAATTGCGCCGGAACGGCGCCCGACGGAGCAGCTTGGATCAGCAGGGCCAACATGCTGGTGATCATTGGGGGCTCGGTTGGAGGAGGGAGAAACTTAGCGGGGACCGGGGCCGGGGACCGGGGCCAGGGAACTGCCGTCCGAATTGGCTGAGGCGCATCGCGGTCGTGTGATCGGGGAGCGCGCGAGGCGCGTTCGCATGTCTAGATTCCCGATCCCCCGTCCCCGGTCCCGACTACTCGTCCACGGAGCCCCGATGCCCGACGCCGTCTCCCAAACCTATGCCAACCACCGTCAGTACGTCTTCTCGCATCACATCGCAACCTTCTTTCCGATGGTGCTTTGCCTGATTTGGACCGTGACGCGTCTGGTCCAACATCCGTCCATCGACACCGCCTTCATGGTTGTCCTCGTGCTCGTCGTCGCGTCGGTCTGGTATCACGCTCGCGTCTTCGCGCTCAAGGCACAGAGCCGTTTGATTCGCCTGGAGGAACGGCTCCGGCTTGCCCGCCTGCTTCCCGCCGACCTGCAGAGCAGGGTTGACGACCTACGGCCCGGTCAACTGGTCGGACTCCGGTTCGCGGCGGATGCCGAGGTGGTCGAGCTGGTGCGAAAGGTGCTGGCCGGCTCACTCACCACGGCCGACGAGATCAAGCGGGCCGTCCGAAGCTGGCGGCCGGACACCTACCGCGTCTGAGCACCGGTCAGATGAACGGAACGCCCGGTCCTGAAACCCGGCGGCTTCCGGGGCCGAAGGGTGAGGAGCCCTCTCGAAGGAATTCCATGTTCCGCCTCGCGCGAACGCTCTCGTCCGCCTTGTGGCTCGTTCCGTCCTTGGTATCGGCGCAGACGGCCCTCCCCGCCCGGGCAGCGCTCTTCGCCGCCGATCGCCGGGTTGCCGAAGCGTCTTTCAAAGGGGGCCTGCGGCAGTCGCTCGGAGAGGCCTTCCTCGAGAACGGCGTCTACCTCTATCCCGGCGCGCCGGTCGTCGAGGGCGCGGCGAAAATCAAAGCGCTGCTGACTGCGCAGCCGCTGCTCGACTCGCTGACCGTGCAGTGGCATCCCCTCGATGGTTTCGTCTCGCGCGACAGCTCCCTCGGCGTGACGTACGGGGTGCTGGCCGTGACCGCGAAAAACGGAATGTTCGCAGGCGCTCGCCTCGGCAAGTACATCGCGGCCTGGCGAATGGACGCGGGAACCTGGAGGCTTGCTGCGCTGGTTCAGATCGGTCTCGCGCCGCCGGGCCGAGCGGTGGTGCGCTCAGAGCTTGGGCCGGTCGAGCGGCCCGCGTTGCTCGCATCGGGCAGCCCGAAAGATTTCATCCAGGCCGACATGGATTTCGCGGCCCTCGCCCGCAAGTCGGGAGCGGCGGTTGCGTTCCGAACCTTTGCGGCTCCGGAGGCCGTCACCCTTCCGGGCACTGGTGAGCTGACCCGCGGCCCCGAAGCGATCGGAAAAGCCTTCGCCGGCGACCAGAGCGATTGGACTTGGAGTCCGGTCGCCGCGGGATCCGCCACTGGGCGAGATCTGGGCTTCACGGTCGGGCAAGCTGTCATCCGTCCCAAGTCGGGCGAGGAAGCCGCCTACACGAAGTACCTCTCGATTTGGCGCCGGCTGCCCAACGGACAGGTGCGGTTCCTCACCGATGGCGGCAATGCTCGACCGAAGCCCTGATCCTCTTTCGCCGTGAGAGAACCGCCCGCATACTTCCTCGATGCAAGCATCGATCTCGCCTTGGGATCTTCCTGATTTCACCGACGACACGCTCACCGTCCAGCCGGTCGAGCGTTCCGACACGATCCCGTCCGCCTGGTACGTCGACCCCAAGTTTCACGCCGTCGATCGCGACGCGATCTTCGCGCGGACCTGGCAGGGCGTCGGCCACCTGAGTCAGCTCGGGAATCCGGGCGATTATTTTCTGGCGACCGTCGCCGACAATCCGATCATTGTGCTCCGAGACCGGGAAGGCGTGCTCCGCGCGTTCTACAACGTCTGCCGTCATCGGGGCGGGCCGCTCGCGATCGAGCCCCAGGGATGCGTCAAGGCGCTGACGTGCAAGTATCACGGCTGGACCTTCATGCTCGACGGATCGCTCCGGGGCGTACCCCAGTGGGACCGGGTCGAGCTGTTCGACAAGGGCGACTTCGGCCTCGTCCCGGTACGGGTGGACACATGGGAGGATTTCGTCTTCGTGAACCTCGCCGAGGAGCCGGCGCATCCGCTCGGTGACGTACTGGCCGGTATCCGGGAGCGGATCGCCCCGATCGAGCTCAGGGCCAAGCGGTTCGTCAAGCGGATCGACTACGAGGTGGGCGCGAACTGGAAGGTCTACATCGACAACTACCTCGAGGGCTATCACATCCCCCATGTGCACCCTGAGCTGGTGAACCTGCTCGATTTCCAGCGATACAACACCTACTGTCACCCCCACTACAGCTATCAGCACACTCCGCTCGCGAGCGGCGAGACCGTCTACTCCGCGGGCGGCGGCGAAGCCTTCTACTACTGGGTCTTCCCCAACTTCATGCTCAACGTCGCGCCGAAGCGGGTCCAGGCCAATCTCGTCCAGCCGTTAGGTCCGCATCGGTGCCGCGTGACGTTCTGGTATTACTACGACGACCCGGACGACCCGGCGCAGCAGGTCCGTCTCCTCGAAGACATCGCGTTCTCCGACCACGTTCAGCAGGAAGACCGGGAGATCTGTGAGCGGGTTCAGCAGGGTCTTTCCTCGCGGGCGTACGACCGAGGCCGCTTCTCGGTCCAGATGGAATCGGCGGTCCATCATTTCCAGGCTCTGCTCAAGGAAGCGTATCGCGACTGGCGCGCGGCGGAGAGCCCTTGAGCGGCTCCCGAGAGGAGCCTAACGTCGACCCGCCGGGTTCGGATCAGCCCGACGAGCTCCGGCCCGCGCTGACGCTGCTCGACGCCACAATGATCAACGTCGGGACGATGGTCGCGTCCGCGATCTTCATCGTGCCCGCCGTGATCGCGAGAAATTTCAGCGGCACCTTTCCCACCATTCTCGTCTGGATCGCGGGAGCCCTCGTGTCGCTGTGCGGCGCGCTCTGCGTCGCGGAGCTGGGCGCCGCGATGCCCAAAGCCGGCGGACAATACGTCTACCTCGGCCGAGCGTACGGTTCGATCTGGGGATATCTCTACGGGTGGGGCAGCTCGGTCATCATCAATCCGGCGTCGATCGCGGCCATCGGAGTCGGGTTCGCCACCTATCTCGCGTACTTCCTGCCGATCGGACCGGTGGGCATCAAGGTCGCCGCCGTCGGATCGATCGTCGCGCTCACCTTCCTCAACTGCTTCGGCCTCAAGCTCGGCGCGATCACGCAGGACATCCTCACGGTTGCCAAGATCGTCGCGGCCGTGGGCATCATCATCATCTGTTTCGCGGCGCCGAGCGGATCCATCGCCAACTTCAAGCCGTTCTGGCCGACCGAGTCGTGGTCGCAGCTGATCGCGCCGTTCGGCGTGGCGATGGTCGCCGTACTGTGGGCGTACGACGGATGGATCGAGATCACATACGTCGGGAGCGAGATCAAGAACCCCGCCCGGGACATGCCGCTCTCGATCATTCTGTCGACGGTGCTGGTCAGCCTGCTGTACATCGGCGTCGCTCTCGCGATGACGTATGTCCTTGGGCAGCCGGGAGTCGCCCGCTCGGAACGGGTAGCCGCTGACGCCACGACCGTCGTCCTGGGGACGGCGGGTGCCACGGTCATTTCCGCGGCAATCCTGCTGTCGACGCTCGGCGCGAACAACGGGATCATCTTCACGGCCGCGCGGATTCCCTACGCGATGGCGAAGCGGGGCGAGTTCTTTCGGTGGGCGGGAAAGGTGAGCCCCGGGTACGCCGTGCCGGTCACCTCGCTCGTGGTGCAGGGCGTCTGGTCGGCTATGTTGGCCCTGAGCGGGACTTACGATCAGCTCGCGACGTACGTCGTATTCGTCTCGTTCCTGTTCTATGGGATGTCGTGCGGCGCGGTCATTCTTCTCCGCCGGCGCGAGCCCGGGATGCCTCGCCCGTATCGGGCATGGGGCTATCCCATCACGCCACTCATCTTCATCGCCTTCGCGCTCTTCATCGTCGCCAACACCATCGTCGAGCAACCGGTCGAATCGGCGAAGGGAGCAGCTCTCCTCGGCGCCGGCCTCGTGTTCTACCGGCTGTTCGGATGGCACCGCTCGTCGGACCGCAAAGCTTGACCTTCTCACGCCGGAGGATTCCAGTCATGCGCTCTTCCTGGCTGTCGCTGGTAGTGCTGCTCCCGCTTGCGTCGTCGCTCGCCGCCCAGCAGCCGATCGCATTCGTCCACGTCCGCATCCTTGATGGGAACGGCGGGCCGCCGATCGAGGACGGCGTGGTCCTGACCAGAGCTGACCGGATCGCTGCGGTGGGCGCGGCCTCGGCGGTCGCCGTTCCCGCCGGCGCCCGCCGGATCGAGGGTCGGGGAATGACGCTCTTGCCGGGGCTGGCCGATCTCCACGTTCACCTCACCGGCGGATGGGACGGCAACGTCGCCGATCTGTTAGGCTTCCACCACTTTCTCTCGGCGTTTCTCTACGCGGGTGTCACTACCGTCTTCGACACCGGCGATGTGCTGCCCTTCGTAACGCAGCTCCGCCAGGAGACCGCAGCCGGCCGCCTCGCCGGGCCGCGGATCTATCTGGTCGGACCGGTCATCGACGGCAAGACTCCGGTCTGGCCGCCCATCTCGTACTCGGTCTCGTCGGCCGATCAGATTCCCATCTATGTCAAGCAGCTGAAGGAGGCCAAGGTCGATGCCCTCAAAGCCTATGGAGGGCTCTCGACCGAGCTGATCCGATCCCTCGCGGAGGCGGGTGCGCGCGAATCCCTCCGCGTCTTCGTCGACGCCTGGGGAAAGAACGGCTCGCGCGAGATCGCGGGGACCGGCATCGCGGCGTTCGCGCACGCGGGCACCACGCCGATGACCGAGGAGACGCTCGAGTATATGCGGAGCCACGAAGTCGCTTCGATCACGACGCTCGTCGTCTACGAGACGTTCGCCCGGCGCCGCTTCGCCGATCTCGGATTCCTGGATCGCGGTCTCTTGGCCGAGACGATGCCGCCGTGGTATCGCGACGCCCTTCGGGCGCACGCGACCGCTCGGCAGACCTCCACGGACAGCGCGCGGACCCGCTCAGCGTTAGGCAGGCTCGCGGGCGCGATGCAGAACGTCAAACGGATGTTCGACGCCGGCGTCCTCCTTGCCGCGGGAACCGACGCGCCCTACCCGGGCGACTACTACGGCGAGGGGCTCCACCGTGAGCTCGAGCTTCTGGTCGAGGCCGGGCTCACTCCACTGCAGGCGATCACGCTGGCCACCAAGAACGCCGCGCTGATGATGCGAGCCGGGAGCGTATGGGGGACGATCGAGCCGGCCAAGAAGGCCGATCTCTTGCTCGTGCGCGGCGATCCGTCGGTCCGGATCGGCGACACTCGCCGGATCGTAATGGTCATGCAGGGCGGAAAGCTGTTGGACCGGGCGGCGCTTCGCTTCAACCCGGCCAAGGATCCCGGCTACCGGCTCGGGACCCCGATTCAACTTCCGTGATCGCTACTTGAGTTTCTCGAGCGCCGGATCGACCATCCGGGCCGCGCGCGGGATGTCGGCCTTGAGCTGGGTGAGCACCGCGCGCGCCGAGTCGGGGAAGCCGGCCGCGACGTAGGCCTCGCCTAACAGCATACCCTTCCGAATCGCCATGCGCGCGTCGCTGGCGTCGGCCTGGATCGCGCGGATCTGGGTCATCGCGGTTGCGGGGTCCTTCCGGTCCTTGAGGGTCGATTCCGCGAGCAGGAGCTGGGTGTACCGGTCGTTGGGCATCCGCGCGGCGAGCTCGTCAAAGAGCCGGGCGGCATCGGTGAGGCGTCCCGCGGCGCGGTCGGCGAGGCCGCGCTGGTAGAGTCCGGAGATCAACAACCGGGTCACGTCGGTGGTATCGCCGGAGCGGATGCCGGGACCGCCGGCAAACGAATAGACGAGAATGCCGCCGTGCTCTCCGGTCTCATAGAGCGCGGCGCACCCTCCCAACCCCGCCAGCGCCGAGACGATGCGAAGGCCTTTTCCGATCCCGCGCTTGGCCAGCACGGCCGCCGCGATCTCGAGCAGCGCCACGACCAGGAAGATGTTCCGAGTTCGCTTGCCCCAGTCCTCGTGGTCTTGGACGGCTTCGCGTGCGCCGGGGATTCGCTCGATCGGACCGTGGGCGTCGGTGCCGGACTGGACCGCGACGACGGTCATGAGCGTGCCCACTAGAATGAGGGTGAGCGCCGCGGAGTTGGTCCACGCCGCGCGCCCGGTCAGGGAGATCAACCGGAACACGACGCCCACGATGCAGAGCACGATGGCGAAGTGTACGACCTGCGGATGATAAGTGCCGATGTCAGGCATCGAAGTTTCCGGCTCGGGTTCTTAACAAGCGAGCCGGAACCTATCCGCAAGCTCAGTCGGCGGCCAGGTCTCCCGTGACGTCGGCCATCGCAGCCGCATTGGCCGGCCGGCGGGCTCGTCGTTGGAGCAGGGAGGCGCCATTGAGCGCGAAGAGGGCGGCAGCCATCACCGCCATCAACGCCCGTTCCGGCACGGAGACGGTGCGGTGTTTCCCAAGGGAACTGGTGGCGATCGATGCGGCTGGGCGGGCCGTCGCGAAGGCCATCGGGGTGATCGCCAGCATAACAAGAATGGTCGAGATTCGGACCATGGTACCAAAGCCGCGTCGTATCAGCATCGTTCCCCCTTAGTCGCTCCTACGCTACGCAGTCGCGACCACCGCCTCAAGTTGGGAAAAACCCTGGGCGGATCCGGCCTGATCGTCAATGATCGCGGCATACCTCATTGCAAGCGTTGGAGTTACCACCGAGGGCGCGGCGGATCTGGGCGAGGATGTGACTCAATTTCGGAACAGTTGATGCCGGATTGTTACCGATCGGGATGACGTTAGGCGCGTCCCAGCGCGCGGCGGAGCGCCCAGATCATCCGGTAGGCTTTGCGGGGAGTCGACACGAACGCGCGCGTGTCCCAGGCTGCGGTTCCCTTGCGCCGGATCACGCGGCCGATGTCGGAGTAGATTCCGCGGGCGGCCGCCACTGCCCAGGCGGAGCGGAAGTCGAGCCGGCTCAGGCCGCCTTCTGCGCGGACGTAGTAGTCGTCTGCGCGGTCGAGCAGGCGGGCGACAACTCCTACCACCGCCCCGCGCTTAGACGGGTCCGCTAGGCCGTCCGGCGGAATTCCTGCGTCGCTGAGCCAGTCTTCAGGCAGGTAAAATCGCCCCGCGGCGGCGTCGTCGACCACGTCCCGCGCGATGTTCGTGAGCTGGATCCCGATGCCCAGCTCACCCGCGTGCTCGATCGATTCGGCGTCGCGGGTGCCCATGAGGTGGAGGGCCATGATACCCACGACCCCGGCGACCTTGTAGCAGTAGGGAATCAGTGACTCGAACGTTGGATAGCGCGATCCCTCGACGTCCATCTCCATCCCATCGAGCAGCGCGAGCGGATATTTGTGCGGGATCTGAAAGTCCCGGACGACGCGCTGCAATCCGACAAACGGCAGCTCGCTCACCGGCCGGCCTTCCAGCGCTGCGGCGGTCTTCGCTCTGAGCTCGGCCAGCCGAGCCCGCTGGTCGGCGATGCTCTCGCGCGCGCGTTGGCCGTGACCGAGCGTCTGTCCATCGATCTGGTCGTCGCAATGCCGGCACCACGCGTACAGCTGATAGCCGGCCTCGCGGACGGGGCGGGGCAGAAGGCTCGCCGCCCTCGTGAATGTCTTGGAGCCCGCCTCGAGAATCGCCTGCGAGCGAGCGATGACTTGGTCGCCCACGTTAATGCGATGCCGGCGCGGCGAGTGAATCGAGGATCGCACGCGCCGCCGCGTAATGGGCTCGGAGCGCCGGTGCCGGGACGCCGTCGTACGCCTTCTGGAAGTTCTTCTCCGACGTGTCGAACACGGTGAGCAGCTCGCGCGCGGCCTGGCGCTTGACGTCGGGGATCGTGCTTCCGCGAGCTCCGATCCAAACCGGTCCGGAATGCGCGAACGCATAGCTGTCCATGGCGGGCCATACGGCGGTTGCGCCGCTTACGGCACGGATCGCGACCCAGCCTCCAGCCGGCAGCGCGAGCTCACCGCGATAGAGACGGGACCCGGGCTCTGTGAGTCCGGGCAACGTGGACGCGACCGCGCCGTTCACGATCAGCTCCACCCGTTCGACCGGGACGGACGAGGACAGCGTTAGGCTCCACGGTGTCTTGCCCTTACCCCGAGGAATCACATCCCCGGGTCCGGACGCGGCGACGTGGAAGTCGAGCATGGGACCGTTGGTGACGAAGCTGCGCCCGGCCGCGAGGTTCTCGAGGTAGCCGGCGAGGCCGCGGGCAGGGTCGGTCCGCACATACACCCTCGTGGTGCCGACCGCCATCGTCCGATAGAGATTGTTCATCACGTCGGTCCCGGCCGTCGCGGCGACGGGGAAACCGAGATTCAAGGCCCGATACCAGAGGTCCGTCGTGCCGAGCTCGTCACTCCAGAGACAGGCGACCTCGAGACCGTCCACCTTGCCTTGGACCAGGTCCGCGATGAAGCCCGTCGGCACGGTGCCGGCGCCCTCCGGCCCGAACGGGTTCGGCCTGACGACCGGGTGGACGTAGAGGTTCATCCCGCCGTGCCGGCGGCCGAAGTCGAGCGCTTCGCGGTTGGGGCGGTCGTCCCTGCTGTAGACCTCGTAGCCGGGCCCCCAGATCCACGGCCAGAACAGGCTGTCGGCCCCGACCAGCGCCACGTGGCCGAAGAAATGGGCCCTCACCTCCTGGCCGAAGCGGATGAACGGAAGCTGGTCGCGCGGGGCTCCGGCAAACAGCGGCTGATCCTCGAACCGGGTGTGCAGGTTGGCGAGCAGCGGGGTCAAGACATCCATCGCCTCTCCCGCGGCCATCGGGAGGAGATCGGCGCGCGTTAGGTGGTAGGGGCCGCCGTAGTTGAGATGAAAATGGTGCTCGCCGGCGAGCCAGCCGGCCGCCTTCGCGTCCCAGAGCGGCGTCAACGTGATCGGCACCGGCTTGATCTCGCCGGCGGCGGCTTGCGTTTGAGCCCGAACCACGGGCGTCGCGAGGCCCTGGACCGCCATGACCTCGACGGCGCCGGCCGGAACGGTCACCTCCACCGTCCCGGGAGAATAGAAGAAGACAATTCCGTTCTGTCCGTCGAAGCGGGCCTGGGTCTCGTCCGGGATGGCCGGGTGGCCGGTGCCGTCGCGGACGGCGAGCCGGGCGGGAGCCGGCTGGCCGGGATTCGCCGCGAGCGCGGTCATGATCCGAACTTTGGCGGTCTCGACTCCCCATTGCCATGACGAGACGTGGAGCTCGGTCGCGAGTCCGCCGCCCGTCCCGATCCGGTAGAGCCGCATCACTTGGCGGTCGTCGGCTTCGACGAAATAGACGGAGCGGCCGTCGGCGCTCCACGCGGGTGTGACCGGGAGGCCGTGACCGCCGGTCAAGAGCACGGTCGGCCCGGGCTGCTCGACGCCTAACAGCTTGAGCTCCCAGCCCGAGGCGTCGCTCGCCGGCCAGGTCAGCGCGATCGTCTTACCGTCGGGGCTCAGGCTGGGACGAAGATTCGAGATGATGCTGCCGCGCGCGAGCACCCGCTCTTCGCCGGTGGCGAGGTCCCGGATCCGGACGTCGTCGTGCCCGGATCCCTTCGCGATGTAGACGAGGCGCTTGCCGTCGGGATGTGCGAGCGGCCGGAGCTCGATCCCCGTCTCCGTCGTCAGTCGGGTTTTGGCGTTGGTCGCAAGATCGATCCGCCAAAGGTCGAGATCACCCGCGACGCCCGAGCTGTAGAAGACGCTCTTGCCGTCGGCGCTGAATGCCGGATCGAGGTCGATCGCCGGCTCATCCACGAGCACCCGCTCCTGGAGGCTCGCCACGTCGAGCAGCATGACCTTCGTGTCCTTGCTGTCGTCTCGGACGAACGCGATCTGCTTTCCGTCCGGTGACCACGCCGCTCGAGCATCCATCTCGCCGGTCTTGGTCAAGCGCGCGGCCGCGCCAGAGCTCAAGTCCATGAGCCACAGCCACCCGCGCGAGCCGAACGCGATGCTGCGTCCGTCCGGTGAGGGGGCCG
Source organism: Gemmatimonadota bacterium (assembly GCA_039933355.1). Taxonomy (GTDB): domain Bacteria; phylum Gemmatimonadota; class Gemmatimonadetes; order Gemmatimonadales; family GWC2-71-9; genus SHZU01. Next base: position 11,523 of record JBDTOH010000041.1, read on the forward strand.
GATCGATCGGCCCGCTCGTGAGCAGCGGCATCTCGTATCCTTCGAGATACACATGATGCGAGAACCCCGCCAGCTTCGGATAGCGGTGGGTCCACTGCGCCTCAACCGTCAGCGGAATGAGGACGAAGAGACCAGCCGTCAGGCAGGAATGCGCTTTCATGCGTGCCTCCTCGGTTCATCGCCCCTGCCGGTCCCGCCCACCCACGTTCGAAGCACGTTAGGCATCCTCTAGTACCCCCTCCCCGCCTCCACCGCCCACCTCGGCCGCTCCCCCTTCTCCAGCGCCGCCAAACAGTCGAGAAACCCCTCCGCCGTCGCCGGCACCGTGCTCGGCCCCGAGATGTGAGGCGAGATGATCACGTCGTGGCGCCGCCATAACGGCGAGGTCTCGGGCAGCGGCTCGACCTCGAACACGTCGAGCGCCGCGCCCCTGATCCAGCCCAGCTCGAGCGCCTCCAGCAGCGCCACCTCGTCGACGACCGCGCCTCGCCCGGCATTCATCAGGTAGACGCCGCCGCATTCGCGAAGCCGCTCGCGTCCGAAGAAGTGATGCGTCTCCACGGTGAGCGGAAGCGCGAGCACGAGCCAGCGCGCCTGCTTCACTTCGTCCGCAAAGGCTGCGAGCGGGCTCACCCGCTCGAAGCCCGGAACTGCTTCCCCGCTTCGCGAGAGTCCGACCGCTGGACAGCCCACGCCGCCAAACGCCCGCGCGATCCCCCGGCCGACCGCTCCCGTTCCCGCAATCAGAACCCGCTCGCCGCGAAGCATCCTCGGCTCCCGCGTGGCGTTTCTTCCTTCCCAGCGGCGGTGCCGCTGATCCTCCCAAAGGAGCGCGAGGTTCTGGCTCGCCGCGAGCGCGTGCGCGATGCACCACTCCCCGATCGCGGGACCAAAATCCTCGGAGCTCTTGGTGAGGAGGATGTGAGCTGGCATCAGCTGGCGAAACGTCAGCCCATCGACGCCGGCTCCGACCGAGTGCACCCAGCGGATGTTGCCCCAACTCTCGAACGGCGGCCGCCGGAAGCCGATGAACGCCTCAGCCCATTCCGCGTCGGCGACGGACATCGCCTCCAACGGTCTGAGCCGGAGTTCGAGATCCGGCCGCTTGGAGAGGATGTAGTCGCCGAGACCGCTGATGCGGTCGGCCATCAAGATTCGACGGGGGCGCCACGGCATGTTCGTCATCGGAAGCGCGATGGTGAAAGGCGGACAGAACGGGGCGCGATGTGGCGGCGCGCCGAAAGATGGCGCACGCCGCACCGCTGGGGAAGAGTGCTGGATGCCCCGTCGCTCCGGCGATACCTTTCCGGCGAACCCTCACTTAGTGAATCAAGCTTCTCGTTACGAGGTCATCATGTTGAAGGCGCTCGTGCTCGGGACGTGGGTCCTGGCGGGCACATTCGCTCCGCTCTCGGCCCAGCAGCCTGCGATCGACTCCACGTACTTCCAGGGTCTGTCGTGGCGGAACATCGGTCCCAATCGGGGCGGCCGCTCGATCGCCGCGTCGGGCACGCCGACCCGCCGGAACGAGTACTACTTCGGCGCGGTCGGCGGCGGGCTTTGGAAGACAACCGACGGCGGCGTTTCCTGGGCTCCGGTCACCGACGGTCAAATCCGGAGCTCGTCGGTCGGCGCGCTCGCGGTCTCGGAGTCTAATCCCGACGTGGTCTATATCGGGATGGGCGAGACCGAGTTTCGCGGCAACATCATGCAGGGCGACGGAATCTACAAGAGCACCGATGCCGGGAAGACCTGGAAGCACGTCGGTCTCGGAGCGGTCCAGGCTGTAGCGCGGATCCGAGTGGACCGGACCAACCCGGACCTGGTCTACGCCGCGGCCTTCGGCAAGCCGTACGCGCCGAGCGCGGAGCGAGGGATCTATCGGTCGAAGGACGGAGGAAAACGGTGGGAGCGGATCCTGTTCCGCAACGACTCGACCGCCGGAATAGACCTGAGCATCGACCCTAACAATTCCAACATTCTGTTCGCCGCGCTCTGGCAGGCATATCGGACGCCGTGGACGATGTCGAGCGGCGGGGCGGGCAGCGGGCTGTTCAAGTCGACCGACGGCGGCGACTCGTGGGTCGAGATCACCCGGAATCCGGGCTTGCCCAAAGGGGTGATCGGGAAGATCGGAGTCGCGGTCGCCCCCGCCGTACCGGGCCGAGTCTGGGCGATCGTCGAGAACGACTCGGGCGGCGTGTTCCGGTCCGACGACGGCGGCGCCACGTGGAAGAGGACCAACGCCGACCGGAAGCTGCGGCAGCGCGCGTTCTACTATTCCCGGATCTACGCGGATCCCAAGGATAAGGACCGGGTCTACGTGCTCAACACGAGCATGTACCGATCCGCCGACGGCGGGAACACCTTCGAGGAGATCCCCGCGCCGCACGGCGACAACCACGATCTCTGGATCGATCCTAACGATCCGGAACGGATGATCAACGCGAACGACGGCGGCGGAACCGTCACCGTGAACGGCGCGAAGACCTGGACCAGCTTGCGGTTCCCGACCGCCCAGGCCTATCACGTCGCGACGACGAAGGACTTTCCCTATCATGTCTGCGGAGCACAGCAGGACAACAGCACGTTCTGCGTGCCGTCGCACGGTTGGGGCAATCTGACGGATCTGTTCGAGTCGCCGGGCGATTTCTTCTACGACGCGGGCGGCGGTGAGAGCGGATACATCGCGCCCGACCCGCGAGATCCGAACATCTTCTTTGCCGGGAGCCAGGGGGCGCTGCTCACCCGGGTGGACCGGAGCAACGGCGAGGGGCGCGACGTCCAGGTGTATCCCCGCTTTTTCAGCGGCGAGCCCGCAAGTGCGCTGCCGGAACGGTGGCAGTGGACCTACCCGATCGTATTCTCACCGGTGGATCCAAACATCATCTACACCTCGTCGCAGCACCTGTGGAAATCGACAAACGACGGCCAGTCATGGGAGCGCCTGAGCCCCGACCTGACCAGAGCCGACCCCAAGACGTTAGGCTATTCTGGCGGGCCGATCACCCACGACATGAACGGGCCCGAGGTCTATGCGACGATCTTCACCATTGCGCCGTCGTACCAGGACGTCGGGACGATCTGGACCGGATCGGACGATGGGCTCGCGTTCATCACACGCGATGCGGGGAAGACGTGGACGAACATCACGCCCAAGGCGCTGCCACCGTTCAGCCGGATCAGCCTGATTGAAGCGTCGCGGCACGATCTCGGCACCGCCTACCTCGCGGCCAAACGGTACCAGCTCGACGACCGCGCGCCGTACATCTATAAGACGACCGACTTCGGCCAGACCTGGACCAAGATCGTGGACGGGCTCCGGGCCGACGACTACGTGCACGCGGTCCGGGAAGATCCCAAGAAGCGTGGGCTCCTCTATGCGGGCACTGAGCACGGCATCTACGCGTCTTGGGACGGCGGGGCTCATTGGCAGTCCATTGCGCTCAATCTTCCCGACACCCAGGTCCCCGACCTGGTGGTCGAGGAGAACGACCTGGTCATCGCAACGCACGGCCGGTCGATGTACCTGCTCGAGGATATCGGGTTCTTCCGGGAGTTAGGCACGGGCGCCGCCCGGCGCGACGTCCAGCTGTATCCGCCGCGGGCCGTCGTGCGGGGGGTCTACCCGGCGACGTTCCACTACCATCTCGCCAAAGCGGCGGACACCGTCAAAGTGGAGATTCTAGACGACAAGGGCGCCGTGATTCGCTTGTTCACGGGCGCGGCCACCGTTGACAGCGCAAAGATCCGCGCCGATTCGGTCGAGCTCGCGAAGATCGGATGTGACGTGCGGCCCCGTCGTGACCCGCGGCCCTCGGTAAAAGCCGGCCTCAACCAGTTCACCTGGAATCTGCAGTACCCCGGCGCGGTCGGATTTCCCTGCATGATCATGTGGGGCGCTCAGTCGACCAGTGGTCCCGCTGCGCCGCCCGGGTCCTATCAGGTCCGGCTGACGGCGAATGGCGCGACCGAGACCCAACCGTTCCGGATAGTCCGCGATCCCCGCCTCAAGCGGGCGACCGATCAGGATCTCGCGGAGCAGTTCAAGCTCGCCTCCGATCTTCGCGACCAGGAGATCCTCGCCAACAGCGCCGTCATCCAGATACGCCGGATCAAGGAGCAGGTCGATGTTCGCGTGGTGAAGGCTCCTGCCCTCAAGGCCCAGGGCGACGCGCTCACACACCGGCTCACGGCGATCGAAGACGAGATCTACCAAGGCCGGACTCGGAGCGGTCAGGACCTGCTCAACTTCCCGATCAAGCTCAACAACCGGATCGCTGCGCTCCGAAACAGCGTCCAAGGCGGCGACGCGAAGCCCACCGCCGGGGCCTATCAGGTCTTCAAGGAGTTGAGCGCCGACCTGAACAAACAGCTCGCGCTGCTCGTCGCCGTGATCGAGACCGATCTGGCCCAGTTCAACCGGACGCTCTCTGCCCGCCGGCTCGATCCGGTGACTCCGTAGTGTCGGCCGCCCTACGGCCCCGAGCGATCCCGGTCACGAAAAAGGAGATCTTCGGCTGGGCGATGTTCGATTTCGCGAACTCGAGCTACACGACCGTGGTGATCACGATCGCGTACGGGAAGTTTTTCGTCTCGCACATCGTTCCGGCCGGCTCGCTCGCGCGCGATACGTACTGGTCGGTCGCGATTATCCTCTCGACTGTCCTCAACCTCATTCTCTCGCCGGTGGCCGGCGCGGTCATCGACTACAGCGGCCGGAAGAAAGCCGCGCTGATCGCAAGCTGCCTGATCTGCTCCGTGGCGACCGCCTCGCTCGCGTTCGTGGGTCCGGGAGACGTCTGGCCGGCGATCGGCCTGATCGTGCTCAGCAACGCGGCGTTCATGCTGAGCGAATCGTTCTGCGCGAGCTTCCTGCCCGAGCTTTCGACTCCCGCCACCATGGGCAAGATCTCCGGGATTGGCTGGGGCATCGGCTACTTCGGTGGGCTGCTCAGCGCATTTATCGCGCTCAAGCTGATCATCACCGGCAACCCAGCCGACACGGCGGTATACGTCGCTCAGAATCAGCGGGCGATGGTCGCGGTCGGCATCTTCTTTCTCACGGCGGCGCTGCCAACCTTCATCCTGGTCAAGAACCGGTCGGCACCGGCTCCCGGCTTCGAGCATGCCGGCGCAGTCCGCTTGGTGAAGGCCGGATTCGGTGAGTTCAAGAACAGCTTTGCCATTGCAGCCCGGCACAAGATTCTGTTCCAATTTCTGTTCGCGTTCATGGTCTACATGGCGGGCCTCGACGCGATCGTCAAATTTGTGGGGATCTTCGCCGAGCAGGAGGTGAAGCTCACGAACAGCGAGCTGGTGTATCTGTTTCTGGTGCTGCAGGTGAGCGCGGCGGCCGGTGCGCTCGGATTCGGCTGGCTCGAGAGCCGGATCGGTCCCAAGAAGACCGTCATGCTCACCCTCGGCTGGTGGATCCTCGGCGTCCTCGGGATCTATTTCATGGACCCAATCGGGCACGCGCTGGGTGTGCTGCCCAAGTACGTCTTCTATGCGCTGGGGATCTTCGCCGGTGCGGGGATCGGCGCGACCCAAGCCTCGAGCCGCACGGTGGTGGGCCTGCTCGCGCCGCCGGACCGGACGGCGCAGATGTTCGGGTTCTGGGCCGTGTTCTCGCGATTCGGCACGATCCTGGGCGCCTCGTTCGGCTTCGTGGCCGACGGCTTCCATTCCCGCCGGGCCGCGGTGCTGCTGGTGCTGGTGTTCTTCATCGTGGGCGCGCTAATGCTCTCCCGCGTCGACGTGGAGCGCGGCATTCGCGAAGCCCACCCGTCGTAGCAGGCGAGTTCGTCCGCGGGGTAGTTGGCGTAGCCGTTACGGGATCGATTCATCAGTCCCGGGAACGGGCTAGTGGATCTCTTGCTTCGCTCGTGATGGCAGTCCTTGTCTGCCCGCTCGAGCTCCGCGGTTGCCCAAACCCTATTCCCTATTCCCGATTCCCTACTTCAGAACCCCATCCTTCACCACCACCACTCCGCCGGCCGTGACCGTTGCGTTAGGCAGGAACAGCAATACCTCCCCGTTCGACGAGCGGTTCTTCCCGCCCGATTCCCAGTTGTCGCCGATCGCGACCCGCACGACCCCGGCCCCGTAGCCGTAGTACGGCATGAAGCCCGACGGAAGCACGGCGGCGAGCGCAGGGTTCGTGCCGATCACGAACTCGCCCGGGACGTCCTTGTCTCCGGTCGCCGCCTGCCACCGGGTCACTACCTCTTCGGCTCCCTTGACCGAGGTGAACGCCTTAACCCGGCCTTTGTCGAACGTCACTTTGAGCGTCGGCCCCCGTGTGTCGAAGCTGTTATAGCCGACGATTGTGCCGCTCGCGTTTCTGAGGTCGGTGGTTCGGAACACGCTCGCCGGCAGTTCTTCCTCGCGATCGCGAACTGAACGGGCATTCGCAGTCTTGGCCCTGCTCGCGTCACCGCTGTTGCGATGGACCCAGGCATCCTTCGGCACCTCGAACATAAGATCGGTGCCGTTCGGCGCCGTGATGTGGACCGTCGCACCGCGGACGGCCTTCTCGACCTTGGTGATTCGCGCGAGGATGTCGGCGGGCGGAACCAGGATTGCCGCCGAATACATCGCCTCGATCCGCGGCGCATCGCCGGCGTCCGGCGGCAAGAACCAGTGGAAATGGATGCTCCGCACCTTGGATCTTTCGACCAGATGCTCGAAGGGCCGGTTGCCGCCGCCCGGTATCGGCGTGGGGAGCCAGATCGCCGCCTGCGCGCCGGCGAAAGTCGCGGCCCACGTCGAGTCGCGCCGCGCCCGCGCGGCTCCCGTGAGGCTGTTATCGGCCGCCTCCGAGGGCGCCTCGATCTCGACAACCGAACCGCCCGCTCGCGTAATGGCCGCCCGGAGCGCGGCGGCCATGCCGCGGTCGCTCGCCCGGTCCCAGAAGAACACGACCCGGTCGCCTTTCTCCACTTTCAAGGTCCGATTCACCACGGCGTCCGCCAAGCGGGCCCAGTCTACCGAACCGCGCGCGGGAGTCTGTGCCACCGCCCCACGTCCGAAGAAGGAGCCGATCAACATGAGGCGGAGCAGGAGTCGGTGCATGCGAGCTCTCCGGTTGAGTAATTTGGCGAACCTGAAACGGCGTGGTCGAGCCGTCCCAAAGCTACTTCGTTTGCGTGAGGC
>JBDTOH010000042.1:0-18623 GCA_039933355.1 Gemmatimonadota bacterium
AGTGAAAGGTGCCTGCTGCTCAGGACTTCCCTGGTCGGGAGCAGGCTCAGCGACGCGGGCTCAGCGCCTCGATTGGTAACCGAGATGCGGCACAACATGTCCTCGACATCCGCCTTGGCGTATTCGACCAGGACGTCGAAATAGCGGTGATCGTCGAAGATGCCGGTGTCGAGCAACTCGAGCTCGGGTTGCCGCTTGGTCCGCCGCCGAGCTTCCTCGACCAGCGCGGCATAGGGGAAGGCACGCTGAGGGTACTTGTAGAGGTACTTGAGGTACGAGTGCGTGGGGGTGCTGTCGAGATAGAAGTACTGCTCTTTGACGTCTTCGCCGTGATTGCCCTCGTTGCCACCGACGCCGAACAGGCGCTCTTTGAGGATGGTATCCTGCCCGTTCCAGAGGGCCACGGAGAAGCAGATCAGCTGGCGCCGATCCGAGATCCCGGCCAGCCCATCTTCGTTCCACCGATAGGCGCGAGATCGGGCGTGATCGTGAGGCAGATATTCCCACGCGTTCCCGTCCGCGCTGTAGTCCTCTCGAACCGTGCCCCACGCCCGCTCGCTCAGATACGGTCCCCACCGCTTCCAGTGCTTCGTACGGGTCCGTGACTCGGCGAGGCGGCCTTCTTCCTGAGTCATGAGACCCGTTCGCGTGATTGGTGGACTAGTGCCGTGCAACGGCCGACTTCAAGAATGCAATGACCTGATCGTTCCGCCGGGAAGAGTGCTCGAAACGCCGTTACCGAGACTCGCTTTCGGAGCGAGCGGCTGGATCGCGGCAGTCTCGAGCAGTGAGCAGGGGTCTTTCGGCGGCACGGTTCCCCGGACGCGGGCCACGGCCCCGCTACCCGCCGGCGCCGAGCTATCCCCGCGCGAGGAAGCGGTGTCGGTCTTGCCTCCCAAGCCGACAACCCGCAGCGAGGGCGATCGCCAACCCAAGGACTCCAGCGTTCGTACCCATCGGGTCGTCCACAGGTAGAGGAATCCACGCAGCGACGAGGAATCTAGTCCGGCTTTCGCGAGTGTGCCCGCGCGGTTGGCTCGCGGGGTGTTCTTCCCTTAAGCGCGGTTGGCGAAGGGTTTAACGTGGCCGGCTCTCGTGATAGGTTGAAGCGCGCGCCGGTGCGCGGAGCCGTCCACGCTGGAGAGAGAGCGCAATGCCTTCAACTCAAACCCTCGAACGATTCATCGCGCGGGTCGAACAGAACGCGCATGCGGACGCCATCGAAGAGTTCTACACGCCCGACGCCTCGTTGCAGGAGAACCAATCCGCGCCGCGGATTGGGCGCGACGCTCACGTCGCCAACGAGCGCAAAGTTCTGGCGCGGGCAAAGACGGTTACCTCGCAGTGCGTACGGCCTGCGTTCGTGCACGGCGACAGGGTGGTAATTCGGTGGATATTCCGGTTTGAATGGCTCGATGGCACGGTAACCCACATGGAGGAGCTCGCGTACCAGCGCTGGGAGGGCGAGCGGATCGCTGAGGAGACGTTCTTTTACGACCCTACGCAGCGCGTACCCAAGAAACTGGACCCGTAGCCATTGTTAAGACGGCGGAACTCACCTCGTCGCGGATTCAGCGGCTCCCGCTCAGCGCAAGAACCCCTTCCGCGACGCTCCTTCCCAGCTCAAGGAGCCGTGTCCGCCGTCGAACTCGGCGCACTGTACTTTGTAACCCGTCGATTTGAGTAGATCCCGCCAGCCGCCGGTTGGAGCCCAGCATCGTGATACCGGTGTCCAGCGTGGGTGTATTCTCCAGGAGGCCGACGGGCTTGGTAGAAGCGGAGCCAGAATGTGACCATGGACTCGTCCCGGTGCGAGAGCGCTGTCCGCGTGTCCCAACTCGTCGGCGAGTCAGCGCTAGGCGACTATAGTCCGGGCTGGAACGGCGCAATGAAACCCCTCAGCGATGCCCGATCAGCGCCAGCAAACCATCCGCCAGCGTCCCCTGCCAATTCAAGTACTCGTGCCCACCATCAAACTCGGCGTAGTGGACCTCGTAGCCCTTCGACTTGAGCAGGTCGCGGAGCTTCCGGTTCGCGTCCACCATCGAGGGTCCGTTGTTAGGCGTCGGCTTGTTTTCCATCAGGCCGACGTCCTGGTAGAAGCGGAGCGGCAGCTTGTCCGATTTCTCGAACTGACGATAGACCCACTCATGGGCCTCGCTGGTAGAGTCCGGCCACCAGTACGAGCCCGATTGCGACAGGATGTTCCGGAACCGTTCGGGGTGGAACAGTCCGGCACAGGTCGACGCCAGGCCGCCGTAGCTCGAGCCGGCGACGGTCGTCTTGGCCGGGTCATCGGTCACGTTGTAGCGCTCCTTCACCCACGGCACCAGCTCGGTCGCGAGGAAGTCGGCGAACTTGCGGTTGCACGGCAGCTCGGCGTTGCGGGTCGCGCCCGGGTTCCCGATCAGCACGGCGACCTGGGCGGGAATCCGGCCCGCTCCCGTGAGATTGTCGAGGATCGTCGGGGTGGGCACAAGGTGGAGATAGGCGTCGCGATCGAACACGATCAGGAGTGGGTAGGGGCTCTTCTTCGGGTCGTATCCGGGCGGCGTATAGACCGACACGGCCCGCTCGTTCTCCAGGATCGCGCTCTTCACCATCAGGCTGTCCACCTTACCGTGGGGCGTCGACACCCGTGCGGCGACCCAAGGCTGGCGGGGCGCGTTAGGAAGCTCGACTACCGAGTTGCGATAGACAGCGGGCACCTTATCGGTGGCCGGGAACTGCCTGCGATTGGCTGGATCGAGGACGGCGGCGCCGAACCACTTCATCACGGCGTCCATGTGCTTCAGGTCGAACGTGGCCGTATCGGCGTTGACGGCGAGCTTGTACGTGAATCGGGCGTCGGACGCGATGACGTAGGTCCGCCACCAGACGTCGGTTCCCTCCAGCTTGTCGAACGCGTTGTCGAGCGGGTGGAAGGTCGCCTCGGGCCCGCCGGAGAGCATCACATTGGTGGTCTTGCCGTCGCCGTGGTAGACGAACGTCACCAGCCGCTGGTTGCGATCCTCCGGGTAAGGATCGATGAACGGCGTCCCGGTCTGGGCCACTGCGCTCCAAAACGCGGCTTCGGCGTTAGGCTTCTTCGCGGTCAGGTCGGCCGCCAAGGCGCTGATCCTGGGGCTGGTCCGCTGGGACGGCAGCGGCGCGAGCAGCGCGAGGACAAAGACGAGAAAGGAGAGCATGGGACGCCTTAGCGCAAGAAAGTTATGCCTGAACTTGGCATCGCCGGCGCCCCGTAGGAAGGGGAACAGGGGAGGGGACGTTATGTCCGGCAGCAGCATGCCGAAAGGTCGGGGCGCGGCGAGCGGATGCGACCGAGGATCTCAATCGCATTGCCCCGGGACAGTCGGCTAGATCACTCGCGCTGCTCGGGATGACATCGGGTTGCCGCCTGCCGCCCGCCGCCTTCAGTAACTCCAGGCGCTCGCCTCGCCTGCGGGAGCGGCCTCCCTGATCACTGCGGCCATCCTCCGCACCATCTCGGACCACGGGAACGCATGCCAGGAATGCCCCTTCTTGGGCCGGCCGTACGTGAACTCCGCCTCGTAGTGCGGATTGCTCGAGCTCTTGAGGAAGTCTTCGAACTGGTAGACCGCGAGATTCAAGTAGAAGTCGTCCATGTCCCCGGCGAAAAAGTGAAGCTTGCCCACCAGCTTCGGCCCGAGCGTCGCCCAGTTCTTCTCGGCGAAGGAGCGCAGATCGAATCCGTGATCGCGCATGTAGTGGGCGACATCGCGGTCGATCACTCCCGTGAGCTTGTTCCAGAGCGGCTTGGGATAGCCGTCCGCATCCGTCGGCCCGTAGACCGCCTCCCATGCTTCGAGCTGGAATCCCGATCGCCCGCGTGTGCCGAGGACTTCCTCGAACAGGCTGAGCTGGCGTGCGGTCCAGACGACCTGGCCCTCGACCGTGCGGCGGAAGGGGCGCTCGGTTGTCGTGAACTGACCGGCGGGGATCGTGAACGCGTTGTCGTCCTTGTAAATGTCCACCTGCTGATACTTCCGGAAGTCGATCGGGTCGGGCTGAAGAACCCACGCTCCGCCGAACGCCTCAGGATGCTGCAGCTGGAGCGCGAGCGTTTGCCAGCCGCTGGTGGATGCCCCCTCCAGGTGGCGCGCGTAGGGGTGTCTGATGATGCGGAAGTGCTCCTCGAGGTAGGGGATGACCTCATCGACGATCGCGTCGCCGTATGGGCCATTGTTCGCCGAGTTGACCGAGTAGGAATCCGGAAAGTAGGGCGTGTTCTGCTCGAGCGTTATGGCGAGGACCCGCGGAAACCCGGGTGAGCTCCAGGCCTTATAGAAGTCGTAGCCGGTATCGAGCCCGGTGACGGGATTTATCTGCCCCGGGTTTCTTACGGCGGTCGAGTCCGTCGTGAACGAGAAGGGCACCGAGTGGCCTAACGGATAGATGCTCGGGTAGCGGACGTTCGGGTGCTCCTCATAGCCCTTGGGCAGCAGCACGGTCGCGTGAATGTAGATCGGCCGCCCCCAGAACTCGGTCAGCTTCTTGCTTTGAATCTTGACGTGCTTGAGCCACTCGGTATCCTGTGGCCCGGGTTCGGCCTGCATCACCTTGGTCAGCGCGACCTTCAGTTTGGCGCCGCCGGCCACGTGAACCGCCTGAACCTCACTGTAGAGGTTTCCCGCCGCCGTGGTGAAAAACTCGGTCGAGCCGTCGTTGAGGTGCACCCAGATCGTGTGGCCGTCGCTTCGACGCGCCTTCTCGTACACGTTGATCACGGCCTGGACGAAGTAGTCGCCTGGAGGCAGGCTCGAAAGCTTCCACGGATAGCCGACGGCTCCATCGTCTACGACAACGGCCTGGTCAGGCGCGACCTGATCTAAGTCAACTCCGAAGGCGGCGGGTCCCGACGGCGAGATCGCCAGCCGAGGCTCCGGCTCGCGCGTCTTCGAGACAACGAGCACCAGGCGGCCCGTTATGGGTCCGGCGTGGGCTCCGCGCGTGAATGAGACCTGGAATTGCTGCCCGGCCGCCGGTCTGCCGCCGAACAGGAGGGCGACGGCTGCCGCAACCGCGGCGCCGCGTGACGGTTGAATCCGCATTGAGGTCCTAACGTGGCCGGCGTGGTTACGCGAGCTGGCTTCGACTCTCGGCGTCCGTTCGCTCGATGATCGGTCGCTGGGTCGCGCGATTGAGGTTGAGCGACAGCACGCCGAACTGGTTGTAGTGGCCGGTGATGTCTTGCATGACCTTGGGTGCGATCAGGTCGTCGAGGTCGATGTCGGCGTAGACAATCCCTTCCTCGTCGATCAGCGGCCCGCCGATCGGACGGCCGTCCGGTCCCCAGATCCCGGTGAGCGAATAATTCTTTCCCTCGAGCCGCCGCCGCTGTTCCGGCGTCTTGCAGAGCATGTCGATCATCGCCGGGTCCATCAAGCTGGTCGACGCCATGACGAAGATCTTGCCCTCGAAGGCGTGAGCCTGACACCGGATCCTGATCGCTTCCGACTCCTCATACCAGTCGGTGAACGGGAAAGCCGGGAAGTTCGCGACGTGGATTTGCTCACCCTGCGCCAGCAGCGCAAACCGCGCGAGCGTATTGGTGTTCTCGCCACAGAGCAGCGTGCCGATCCGGCCGTATTCGGTGGCGTACGTCACGTAGCTCGAGCCGTCGCCGTTGCCCCAGATGAGCTTTTCGGCGTGGGTCGGCACCAGCTTGCGGTGGCGGCCCAGAATCTTCCCGTGATTGTCGATGATCAAATTGGTGTTGAAGATTGTGCCGGTCAGGACCGGGTCGATCTCGTTCAGGCCGATGACCGCAATGATGTCGTGCTCGAGCGCCGCCTTACATAAGACGTCGGTCCACGGCCCCGGCACGGTCATCGACTGCTTATACAGGGTCTTGAAACGCTGGTAGCTGTCGAGCGGGCTCTCCAGCCAGGCCCAGTAGGGATAGGCTGGAATGAACGCCTCGGGGAATGCCACCAGCTTAGCGCCGTGTTCCGCAGCCTCGCGGATGAACGCGCACGTGATGTCCACCGTTCCGGCCAGATCGAGGAACTTGGGCGCCGTCTGGACGGCGGCGACTTTGAACCGGCTCATTTGATATGCCTCGAGTGATGGCAGCACATACAGAAGACTGTCATTCCGAGCGCCGCGAGCAATCTACGTCGCGTAGTCCGGAGCCGGGCGGTGCAGATCCCCCGCTGCGCTCCGGATCACAGAGCCAAGTGGGATGACAGGTTCGCCCGGGAAGACAACCCAACGAGAACCGTTCAAAGATAGCCCCGCCTCCCATGACCTGGACCCGGCCGGACCGTCCCGCCTAAGATTCGCCGGAACCCGTCACCGACGGTGGCCCACCCCGAGATGTACCGGCACCGTAGACCAACTCGATGCGTCGACCTGCTCGCCGCGCTGCTCGTTGCGTGCGCCAAACCGTCCGTGCCGGTCGGAGTCGCACCCGCGGCGGGCGCCTCGTGTCTCGTCAGAGCCGATTCGACCGCGCCGGCCCTGACGGACGTCAGGATCGTTCTTCCGGGACCGATCCGTCTCGAGGCCGCCCCGATCTTCGGCAGCCTCGGCGAGCTGATCGTTCAGAAGCAGCTCTATGCGCCACTGGTGCGAAGCGACTGCAACGGTCAGGTGGTCGCCGGGCTCGCCGAGCGCTGGCGGAGCGACCCCACCGGCAGACGGTGGACGTTCGACGTTCGCGCCGGGCAACGGTTCAGCGGCGGCGCTCCGATCGATGCCATGGCCGTTCGCGACAGCTGGCCGCGGGCCGGCGCGTCCCCTCGCGACGGGCTCAGTCTCCTCGAGCCCATCGTAACGGGACCACTGACGCTGGAGACGGCGGTCGTCGAGCCTCTTGAGGCGCTTCCGGCCGCGTTCGCCGATGTGGCGCTCGCCGTCGTCGGATCCGGCGGGCGCGGCGCTCCGAGTGCCGAGTCGGGGGCCTTCCGGATCACTCGGTCGGCCCGGGCCGGCGGGTCGTACACGAGCTTCGATCTCGCGCCTGTGGCGGAGGGTCTCGGGCCCCGGCTTCACGTCGATGTGGTCCCGGCCGACGCCGATCTCCGCGATGTGCTCGACCGGCAGCAGGTCGCGATCGCGCGCGCCGGGATCGTCATCGCTCGGGATCCGACCGCGTTATCCTATGCCCGGGGACACCCTGAGTTTACCGTCGTGCCGCTGCCGTGGGACCGGACCTACGTCGCAATCGCGAGCGCCGCGTCGGGCGCCGCTCACCCGTCGCCGGAGGTTCGCTCGTCGCTGGCGCGCGACGCGGTGCGAGGCGACGCGCGCGCCGCGGAGCCGCCGTACTGGTGGGAGAACGCCCCGGCCTGCGCTCGGAGCGCGCGGGCCCAGCCGGCTCGGGCAACAGGCGACGTCGCGTATCTCGCCGGTGATCCGATCGCCCGGGAATTGGCCGAGCGGATCGTTGCGCTGGCAGGGTCGTCCGAACGCGCGCCGTGGGTCAGCGCGATGCTCGCGGGGCACCTGGCCGTGCGGCCGCTGTTTCGCGCCGTTGGATTCGGCAAGACCGCTCTCGACTCGGCGCTCGGGTCAGGTCGCCTCGCTGCGGCTATCGTTCCATATCCCAGACTCAACCCGGTTGTCTGCGAAGGCTTCGTCAAAGCGCCGCCCGGGTCCGCCCTGGTTCCGCTGGTCGACTCCCGCGCGCACGTCATCGCGCTCCGAGGGGTGCCGTCTTTCGTGATCGACGCTGACGGCGCGATCCGGTTTCTCACCGCGGCGGCCCCATGACGTTCCGCGCGCGCCTGACGATCGGCATGCTCGCCGCGGCCCTCCTGCCGATCGCGATCTTCGGGATTGGCGTTAGGCGCGAGATGGCCGCCCGGCTGAACCGGCAGGCCGACCGTCAGGTTGACGCGCTCGTGAACGTGCTCCGGGCCGACCTCACCACCGAAGTGCGCGATACCCGCGCCCGGCTCGGCGCGCTGGCGCACCAGCTCGCGGCCGATACCCGCTTCCGCCTGGCCGTCGAGTCGGGCCCGAGCGCGGACCGGCGGTGGCTTCTCGACTGGGCCGTCGAGGCGATGCGGGGCACGGGGCTCGCAATGCTGCAGGTCCAGGACAGCGCAGGGCGAATCGTGAGCTCGGGACACTTTCGCAACGATTTCGACCGCCTCGACCCCCGGCTACCCCGCGCGCTCGCGGCCGCCCGAGCTACCGGGGCCGTCGTGCGGGCTCGCTTGGCGGATGGTGTGCTCCAAGCGCTCGCCGGTGTGGACTCGCTGACCGTGGGCGGTCGCCGCTACACGATCGTTGGCGCGCGCGCGCTCGACTCGGTCCGGCTGGCGAACCTGTCGCCGAACAGCGAGATCGGCGTCGTGCTCGTCATCGGCGACTCGGCGGCGCGCGCCCGCTTGCCGGCCTGCGGCGCCGCCGTCTTGCCGCGCTGTGCCGTCGCCGAGCTGGCTTTGCCGTACTTCGACGACAGCGCTGACGGACCGGGCCGGAGTGCGCGGTTTCTAGTGACCCGCGACTCGGGACCGATCGAAGCGCTCCGGCGGAGCGTCGACCGCTGGCTCCTACTTGCGTTAGGCGTGACGCTGGTCGCAGCCCTCGGGCTCGCAACCTGGTTCGCGGGCCGGATCGCCCGGCCCATCACCGAGCTTGCGGACAAGACCGCCCGGGTCGACCTCGATCGGCTCGATCAGGAATTCGCGACCGACCGGGACGACGAGATCGGTGCGCTAGCTCGGCTTCTCGACGCCATGACTTCGAGGCTTCGCTCGGGCGCGGCTCGGCTGCGGGAAACCGAGCGCCGGGCGACCGTCGGCGATCTGTCCCGGCAGATCAACCACGACATCAAGAACGGCCTGGCGCCGATCCGGCACGTCGTCCGGCATTTGACCGAGATCGCGGAGCGCCAGCCGGACCAGCTGGCGGCGATCTTCGGCGAGCGGCGCGCCACGCTCGAGTCGAGCGTCGAATACCTGGACGGCCTCGCCCGGAACTATGCCAAGCTGTCGCCGGCGCTGGACCGGTCGTCGTCGGATCCTAACGCGATCCTTCGCGAGATCGCCGCGGCGAACGGGGCCGCCCATGCGGTAATCGAGCTCCGGCTGGCCGAGCCGATGCCCCCCGTCCGCGCCGACCCGCTGGTGCTCCGCAGAATTCTCGAGAACCTGGTCGGGAACGCCGTCGACGCGCTCGACGGCCGTCCTGGACGGGTCATTCTCTCGAGCGCCGCCGCGGACGCACCTAACGGCCGCCGAGCCTGCCTCACAGTGGCCGATTCGGGACGGGGGATGGGACCGGAGGAGCTCGACCGGTCGTTCGACGACTTCTATACCACCAAAGCGGCCGGCACCGGGCTCGGCCTTTCCGTGGTCCGGCGCCTGGTCACGGACTTAGGCGGCTCGGTTCGGGCCGAGACGATGCCGGGACAAGGCAGCACGTTCACCGTGGAGATACCCACCGCATGAGCCGCATCCTGGTGGTCGACGACGTGACGCCGCTCGCGGACCAGTACGCCTACGATCTCCGCCGACTCGCCGGCCACGAGGTGAGCACGGCCGCGAGTGGAAGCGCGGCGCTCGAGATTCTCGCCCGCGAGCCGGTCGAGTGCGTTGTCCTCGATCTCGAGATGCCGGGCGTGGACGGGTTCGACGTGCTCCGCGCGATCCAGCACCGAGGGATCGAGATCCCGGTCATCGTCTACACCGGCACGGGCAACTTCGATCGATGCGTGGAGGCCGTTCGGCTTGGCGCCGCGGGCTTCGTGGACAAGGCCGAGCCGATGGAGCGGATTGCGCAGGAGATCGCCGGCGCGATCGAGCGGCATCGGCTTCGCCTCGAGGTTCGAGCGCTACAGAGCCGCCTCGGAGAAACCGGCGCGATGGCCGGAGCGAGCGCCGCGATGACCCGCCTCAAGAGCGCCATCGCACGGGTGGCGCCGGTGCCGAGCACCGTGCTGATCGTCGGCGAAAGCGGGTCGGGCAAGGAGCTCGTCGCGCGTGAGCTGCACCGGCTCGGCGCGAATCCGACGGGGCCGTTCATCGCGATCAACTGCGCGGCGTTGCCCGAGCAATTAGTCGAGAGCGAGCTGTTCGGGCACGAGCGGGGTGCGTTCACTGGGGCTGCGGCGATGCGGAAGGGCGCGTTCGAAGCGGCGGAGCGCGGGACCCTGTTCCTCGACGAGGTCGGAGAGCTACCGCTCGCGGTCCAATCGAAGCTGCTCCGAGTGCTGGAGGAACGGACCGTGACGAGGCTCGGGAGCAGCCGACCGGTCACGGTCGATGCACGCGTCGTTGCCGCGACGAACCGCGATCTCGATGCGGCCGTCAAGGCGGGCGGGTTCCGCGAGGACCTTCTCTTCCGGCTCAACGTTCATACGCTGAGCGTGCCGCCGCTCCGCGAACGCCGCGAAGATATCGCGGGCCTGGCCGAACGGTTTGTCGACGAAATCTGCCGGCGCTTCCAGACTCTCCCCAAACGCCTCTCTGCCGAGGTCCGCGAGCACCTTGCCAGATCCGATTGGCGCCGGAACAACGTCCGCGAGCTCCGCAACGTCGTCGAACGGGCAGTAGTCGCGGCCGACGGCGAGCTGATTCGGGTCGAACACCTTCCCGCCGAGCTCGGCGGACCGGGAACCGAAGCGAGTGCCGGTGTGACGTTCCAACAGCAGCGGACAGAGGCAGAAAGGCGGATCGTGCTCGCGGCGCTCGAGCAGAACGAATGGCACATCTCGCAGACGGCCGAATTCCTGGGCCTCGCCGATCACGCCAGCCTGCTAAAAATCATGCGAAGACTCGGCATTCGGCGGGAGTAAGGCGGCCGGGGGGCGGGGGACACCGAGCTCGGGAAGAGCACCTCACGTCTCCGCTCCCCATCGGGGATCGCCCTTTCATGCAGTCCTCGGGTCCTGGTCCCCCGTCCCCCGTCCCGACACCTAGCCATTCTTCCTATTCATAGCTAGAATCACTAGGTATGAGTGACAACCGCGCCAAATCCGATATTCTCCAGGGCATGCTCGACATGCTCGTCCTCAAGGTGGTCGCGCACGAACCGCTGCACGGTTACGGTGTGGCGCAGCGGCTCCGGCTTCTCTCGCAGGACCGGCTCCAGATCCCGCAGGGCTCGCTCTATCCGGCGCTCCACCGGCTGGAGAATCGCGGGCTGCTCAAGAGTCAGTGGCGGGATACTGCGACCGG
Organism: Gemmatimonadota bacterium; assembly: GCA_039933355.1. Classification (GTDB taxonomy): domain Bacteria; phylum Gemmatimonadota; class Gemmatimonadetes; order Gemmatimonadales; family GWC2-71-9; genus SHZU01. The sequence goes on from JBDTOH010000042.1 coordinate 11,154, forward strand.
CCGTGAGGCGAAGTTCTACGAGCTTACCGCAAAGGGACGGCGTCGGCTCGACGAAGAGGTCTCGGGATGGCGCGAGCTGTCGGTCGCGATCTCGATGATCATCGGCACCACGTGACGGGGCGATCATGACCTGGCTGGGGCGCCTGTTCGGGAGGGCGAAACTGGAACGTGAGCTCAACACTGAGATTCGCTTTCACCTCGAGGAGCACATCCGCGGATTGATCGCGGCGGGGCTCACACCGGATCAAGCCAGGCGCGAGGCGCGGATGAGCTTGGGCGGACCCGAGCAGGTCAAGGAAGAGACCCGCGATGCGCGCGGGACGGCGTGGCTCGAGGACTGGTGGCACGATACCCGGTTCGCGCTCCGGACGATGCGGCGAGCCCCGGGCTTCACCGCGGCCGCGGTCCTCACGCTCGCCGTCGGGATCGGCGCCAACAGTGCGGTCTTCAGCCTGGTCGACGCGCTGCTCTTGAAGACGCTGCCGCTCAATCGGCCGGACCAGCTCTTCGTGGTTGCTCGCGCGGGGGTTCAGGACGCGAACGAACGGTTCTCCTATCCGCGCTTCAGCCGGCTCCGAGCCTCGCTTCCCGAGTCCGCCGGCCTTGCGGCCATGACGCCGGCCGCCCGGATGTTCGCCGCTTTCGGCGCCACTCCGGAAGTGGTGACGACTCAACTGGTTTCCGGCGAATGGTTCCCAGTCGTCGGGGTCGCGCCGGCGGCGGGCCGCCTGCTTGGACCGGGCGATAACCAGACCCTGAGCGGTCATCCGGTCACCGTGATCAGCTACGCCTATTGGAATCGCCGGTTCGGGCGGAGTCCGAGCGTCGTGGGAAGCACGCTCCGGATCAACGGCACGCCGCTCACCGTGGTGGGGGTCAGCGCCGAGGGGTTCTTCGGCCTAACGGTCGGGGAGCAGGTCGACGCCTGGATTCCCGCGGTCATGCAGATCGATCTCCGCTATCACCAGAATGCCAGCAACACCGACGGCGAAACCGAGCGTCCCTGGGTGCCTCAGGAGGGCATGGCGTGGCTGTGGCTGGTGGCGAGGGTTCCGGCTGCGGTCGTGGGGCCGTCCGTTGCGCGGCTCAACAAGGTGAACACGGAAGATTTGCGGCAGCTGGCGGCGACGGACACCGCAGAGCGCCGATACCGCCTTCAAGAGCGCTTGGTGCTCAACTCGGCCGCTCGGGGCCTGTCACCGCTCCGAGAGGAGTTCTCCGATCCGCTCGTCGCGCTCATGATCAGCGTCGGACTCGTGCTCCTGATTGCATGCGCGAACCTCGCGAGCTTGCTGCTCGCGCGGAGCACGGCTCGGAGCCGCGAGATCGCGGTGCGAGTCTCGCTGGGCGCTCGACCAGGACGCTTGGTGCGGCAGGTGCTAACCGAGAGCCTGACGCTCGCACTGATCGGCGGAGCCCTCAGCATTGTGGTCGCCCGCGCGGGTGGAGCGGCGCTCCTTCGCGCGGCTTCGTCGAGCAAGCGAGGGATTCCGCTCGATCTTCCGCTCGACCTCCGGCTGCTGGCGTTCGCGTTTGGGATCTCGCTCCTGACGGGCCTGATCTTTGGCTTGGCTCCGGCGGCCCAGGTTGCCCGGGCGAATCTCTACGACACGTTCAAGACCGGCGGGCGGGTTACCGGCGGGCGCGGAGTAAAGCTGCCTCTGGGACGGGTCCTGGTCGTATCCCAGATCGCGCTGTCGCTCGTGCTCGTGGTGGTCGCCGGACTGTTCGCACGAACGCTCCACAATCTCCTCGCTATCGATCCGGGCTATGACCGCGAGCAGGTGGTCGAGGCGCGGATCGACGTGCGGGCAGCGGGTTATGACCAGGAGCACCTCGCACCGCTCTATCAGAGGCTGCTCGACGCGGTCCGGGCCGCCCCCGGTGTTCGCTCGGTGAGTCTTTCGCTCCACGGCCTGGCCGGCGGCTCGGCCCGGACGAGCGGCCTCACGATTCCCGGAGAGTCCAGGCCGCCCGGCTTCGACAATGCCGCGCAGGAGAACCTGGTCACGCCGGAGTATTTCGCGACCGTCGGCATGCCGATCCTGCGAGGCCGAGGCTTCGGCCCGTATGACGGTCCGAAAACGCCGCAGGTCGTGATCGTGAACGAGGCGATGGCCCGGTACTTCTTCGGTTCGCGGGATCCGATCGGGCTCCGGTTCGGGTACGACGAGAATGCCAACATGGAGGTCGTCGGCGTCGTTCGCGATGCGAAGGTGAACGAGCTCCGGGAGGCAACGCCCCGAATGGTATTCCATCCGCTCGCACAGGCGCCCGAAGAGTTCATCAGCAGCATCGAGGCCCGGATCTCGGGCCCGGTCGCGCTGGTGGTTCCGGCGGTGAAACGCGCGGTGGCGAGCGTCGACCAGAATCTGCCGATTCGTGACGTCACCACAGTCGGCGAGCTGCTCGAGCGCGGCCTCCAGCGGGAACAGTTCGCGTCCGAGCTCGCAAGCTTGTTCGGCGCCCTGGCGGCGCTCCTGGCGTCCATCGGCCTCTATGGCATGATCTCCTATTCGGTCGCCCGCCGCACCAACGAGCTCGGCATTCGCCTCGCGCTCGGCGCCAAGCCGAAGGAGGTTCGGTGGCTGGTCATCCGTGAAACGCTGAGCCTGGTCGCCGGCGGGCTCGGGCTCGGCCTCTTGCTGCTCCTCCCGCTCGTCGGCGCCATGCGGCGACTCGTGTACGGACTGTCGCCGCGTGATCCCGCGACGATCGTCTTCGCCGCGGGATTGCTGCTCCTGATCGGTGCGCTGGCCGGCGCCATCCCGGCCTGGCGCGCCTCACGGGTGGATCCCGCAACGGCGCTGCGGGCGGAGTAACAAGGCGGCAAGGCGGCGGGGCGGCAGGTGGCCCCGATCCTGTTGTGGATCGCTTTACGGGCCGCTCCGAACCCGGCGAGTCGAGCCGCCAGCCGGTTAACCCGCGGTCTCACCTGCCGCCTTGCCGCCTTGTGTCCCCAGCGACACCCCCATCCAGCTTCCCTGTGTCCGCCCGGACACGAGCCGATCATTCCCCGACTGCCTAACATCGGCCAACTCGATGTCTCGGCGCCAGTTCGCCCGACGAGGCGTTCGGTCATCCGATGGCCGCGCGTTTGCCTTCTCATGGGACGGAACCGGCGTCACTCACGGCTCCGGAACCACCACTCGAGGAGGAACGTATGGCCCGCACTATCGCGCTCGCTCATGATCGTCGCACCGTTGTCTGGGGTACGCTTGCGCTTGCCTCGCTGGCCCTTGCGGCCTGCGGCCGCGACGAGACGCCCTCGAAACCCGTAGCGCAAGCTGAGACGGGAGAGCTCAAGGTTACGCCCGCGGGTGGGCTGCCTCCGTCGACGCGGGAGGTGCCGCCGGTCACCGCCGCCGCTTCCTACGAGGAAGGTGAGTCGGCCTTCAAATCCGGCAAGTACGCCGATGCGAAGGGAATCTTCACGCGCTACATCGAGACCAAGCCCACGAATCCCTGGGGCCACTACATGCTCGGTATGTCGGCGTGGAAGGGCGGCGATCTCGTCCGGGCAGAGATCGCTCTCAAGCGCGCGGCCGAGCTCGACTCGACCCAGGTGAAGAGCCACCTCAACCTGGCGCGGGTGCTCCTCGACTTGGGCCGCGACAACGAAGCAGTGGAGCGGATCGGGCGCGCACTGTCGCTCGACTCGACTTCCGCCGAAGGGTTGCGGCTCTTGGCACGGGCTCACGCGAAGCTGGGCAACGTCGACGCCGCGATTAATGCGTACCGCGAGGCCCTCGTGCTCGACGATCGCGACTTCTGGGCGATGAACAACCTGGGCGGGCTGTATCTCGACACCGGTAACCCCGAAGCGGCGCTCGGCCCGCTTTCGCGGCTGGTCGAGCTCCGGGCGACCGCGCCGGTGTTCCAGAACAATCTCGGCATGGCCCTCGAGCGGACCGGCCACATGGGCGCCGCCATCGCGTCCTACGAGGCGGCCGTCAAGGCGGACAGCTCGTACCGGAAGGGTGCGTCGAACCTGCAGCGCCTTCGCTCCATCGTGGGAGATGCGGTCGCCGTCGACGGCATCGACCTCAAGTACTTGGCGGATCTCTTTCGGGTCCAAGTTGAGATGTGGCGTGACAACGCGCGGGGGATGTCGCCCGAGCCCGTCAAGCCGGACTCGTCGGCCGAGACGAGCGAGCGTCTCCACTGAACTCCGAACCAGCACCGTGGCCCAGCCCCGCGAGCCCGTTCGCGGGGCTATAGTCTTGCCGGAACCGGTGTGTGGCTCGAGGCCCTCAGCTTCTTGCCGCCTTGCCGCCTTGCCGCCTTCCATCACCCGAACTGCCATCCCAACACGTTCCACTGATAGAAGAACCAAACCAGCGAACACGCCGCAAGCGTCACCAGGCCAAAGTGAATCCGCCTGCCGAGCGTCCAGTACCGCCGCCGCCACACGCGCACCGACGTGACGATCATCATGGCGGTGAGGCCGACGAAGACGAGCGGCATAGCGAGAATGATCTTGAGCGGGAAGGGCACCCGCTCCAGAATGGACATCTGGTACGCCGCGACGACCGCGACGGCGGCGATGACGGCGAGGAAGAGCCAGGACGCGGTCGCCACCGATAGCAACGCGGCGCGCCGCTCGTGAACAGGCATTGCCTTGATGTCGCCTCTCCGGTAGACGAAGCCGATCAGAACGCTCAGCAGCACCATACCGGCCGCCGCCAGAATCGGGTACCAGAGCGAAGGCGCCTCGTACCATGGCACGCGTTCGGTCGCGACGGTCGGACTGGAAAACAGCCGCGTGACGCGACCCGACGAATCCTCCCGAAACGCGAGCCGCATCGGTCCGTCAACCTGTCGGAAGAGGTTCTCCCCGACGGACGCGAACTGCGCCGGAGCCCAATCGGGTTCGAGCCCTCCAGTCACCAACAGGCGATTGCCGGGCCTCACCGACACGTTGATCGGCTGCAGCGCGAAGAGGAACAGAACCTTGTCGAGGTCCGTGTAGTTCATTCGGATGAACCGATAGCTGCCCGCGTACTTGGTAGCCGAGGATTGCGCCGCGGCCTGCGGGGGCGTCGTATCGCTCTCGGGGAAGTAGCGGTCGAAGAAGACCCGTTTGAGTCCCTCGCGCGCTCGGACGCCGCCGTCGCCCTGGTATGCGACGAACAGTCCGACCTTCTGGGCGGGAACGAGAAACATCTCGACGTGGAAATAGGGGCTGTCCCCGTCATGCCCGATCACGTGGGTGCCGTTGACCTGATCCTCGATGAAGCCGAGCGCCATGCCGGGCAACCGGGGATCGTGTGCGAAAGCCCTGGTGTGCATGAGACGCGCGGTCTCGGGTCGCAGGATGCTCGCCGCGCCGTACCTGCCGTCGTTCAAATGGGCGATCATGAAGCGCGCCATGTCTCCCGCCGACATGACGGTCCCCCCCGCCGGAACGAATCCGCCGTCGATCTCGAAGGGCTTCGGGACGAACGCTCCATTCTCCCTGGCATAACCGATGACGGCGTGGGACCGAAGCGCGGCGGGAAGCGGCTCCCGAAACGTCGCGTACCGGATTCCGAGCGGCTCGTAGATATGGCGCTCGATGTACTCTGCAAACTGCTCCCCGCTCACTTGTTCGATGATCAAGCCGGCCAGCGCCGCCCCGTAGTTCGAGTACGATGCCAACTGCCCGGGCGGCCGCACGCGGGCCGGGATGTGATATCGCAACGTCTCCTCGATCGACCGAATGTGGGCCGAGTCGTTGCCGACGTAGTAGCCGATAAAGCCCTCCTGAAACCCCGCGGTATGGGTCATCAGGTGCCGCAGCGTGATCGGTTCGGGGAACGTGTTCGGTAGCTGAAAGGTCTTGAGGTAATGGTTCACGTCGGTGTCGAGATCGAGCTTGCCCTGCTCGACGAGCTGCATGACTGCGGTCCAGGTGAACAACTTGCCGGTCGACCCGATGTGGAAGAGGCTGGTCGCGGGGTCGACCCGTGTCCCCAGCTCGAGATTGGCGTGCCCGTAACCCTTGAGGTAGAGGATCCGATCGTCCTTGACGACGACGATCGCCGCCGCCGGAATGTCGAGCTCCGCCATGTGGGCCCGCATGACTCCATCGAGGAAGCTCCCCAGCGCGGCGGTATCCTCGATCGCCGAGCGGGCAGGCTGCTCAGCCTGGACCGGCGGGGCCATTGGCTGCCTCGGCGCTTGTGAGGTCGACGTCGGCGGAAAGACGGGCGCGGCGGCGAAGAAAACGGCCAAAGATGCCCTTCGAATCAAGATCCCTCCCAGCGGAACGAGTTGAGCCCGCGGCGGCGGGCCGGGGGAGTGAGCCGGGTACTACGGCAAGACGGGTCGCTGGGATTCAGGATTGTATACTAAAAGGCATACAACAATCGATAGCCGAGGCAAGCCGGGCAGAACGCGAGGCTACTTTGGGTGCGGCGACTGCTCGGCTCCGACCAAGGAGTGTCGGGCTGGACCCGGTCCCAACCTGCCGTCCTCCCAGCCTGCCGTCTTGGCGTCGACGAGAGACTTGAACACATATCCCTGGTCGAGGGCTCCCGTGATGATCCCCGCGAGCGCGGCGGCGGTCTGGCTCCGGTCGCCGAGCGGATCGTAACCGTCGCCGTCATGGAGCAGGATGATGGCGCCGGGCCGGATCCGTCGGAGCGTGCGGCGCTCGATCACCGCGGCCCCGGGCAGGTCCGTGTCCCAAACGCCGAAGGTCCAACCGAAGACCCGATAACCGAGCTCACGTGCGGTAAGACCGACGAACGGGTTGCGGAAGCCGTGCGGAGCGCGGAACGTGGTCGGCGCCCGGCCGACCGTGTCCGCAATGGTGCGGTGCGCGACGACGAGCTCCTCGCGAATCCGGGCCGGCCCGAGCCGGTGGAGCTTGACGTGATGGTCGGTGTGGTTGCCGATCTCGTGCCCGGCGGCAGCGACCCGTCGGGCCACCTCAGGGAATCGCCGGACATGTTCTCCCACCATGAAAAACGTGGCGGGGATATCGCGGCGCCCGAGGACTTCGAGGACCACATCGGTGGCGATCGGATTGGGGCCGTCGTCGAAGGTAAGGTAGAGCTCACGACGCCCGGTCGGGCCGCGACCCGTGACCGAGCCAAAGATCCAGGCGTTTGGATAGTAGGCGCCAAGAGCGGCGGCGCCCAGCACGCCGATGCCTAACGCCTCGGGGATCACGACGGCACGGCTCGATACGAGCCCGAACCCCCGCGCCGACGCCGGCCGCGGCCGCGGGCTTCCGCGATCACCCGTTCGTAGACCGCGACGACCCGCTCGATCACCCGGGGCCAGGCGTACTCGAGCGCCGCCACGCGACCCGCTCGGCCGACCGCGTCCCGCCGAGGCGCGTCATGCAGCAATCTGATCGCCGACTCGGCCCAGGCGACGTGGTCGTGGGGCCGAACGTAGAGCGCGTGATCTCCCGCAACCTCCCGGAACGCCGGCAAGTCCGATGCGACAATCGGCGTTCCGGACGCCATGGCTTCGATC
>JBDTOH010000043.1:0-18479 GCA_039933355.1 Gemmatimonadota bacterium
GTCGAGCCGACGAATCCGATCACGTCTCCCTGGGCCACGCGGGACCCGAGCCGTACGCCCCGGACGAAGCCGAGCAGGTGCGCGTACCGGGTCGAAACCCCGTTCCGATGGCGGAGCTCGATCATTCGGCCGTACCCGCCGGCCCAGTTCTCATAGGCAACCACGCCGTCGCCGGCCGCGAGCACCGGAGTTCCCGCCGCCGCCGCATAGTCCATTCCCTGGTGACGCCGGAAGATGCCCAGAATCGGATGAAGGCGCGCGCTCGAGAAGCCCGAAGAGATCCGGCGGAACTCGACCGGCGCTCGCAGGAACGCGCGCTTCAGCGATTCGCCGGACTCATCATAGAATTGCCGCGCCCCCGCTTCGGCCTCGAATCGGAACGCCGTCAGCAGCTTGCCGGCAACGGTCATCTCGGCCGCGAGAATCTTGCCCGACTCCTCATAGCCTTCGTCCGAGACCCGTCGTTCGAGCACGACCGCGATCCGATCCCCCGGTTGCACATCGCGGGTGAAGTCGAGCTGCCACGCGAAGACGTCGGCGACGTCCCATGCCAGCACGACGCGATTGTCTTTGCCGAGGTTTCCCCCGGTTGCTCGGTCGAGCGCGTCATAGAGCGAGCTTTGGATTCGCCCTTCGAGCCGCACGAGGCTCGTCGTCCACGGAATCAGGTGCCGGTTCGCGCGCCACGAGTCGCCGTTCCGGATCAGCTCGACCCGCTCTCCCTCGTTAGGCTTGACCTCGAGCCGCCGGGGGACCGGCTCGTCGAGACCCACGTCGGCGCGGACGGCTAGGCCGGGACGGAGGCGGCGCGGATCGACGGCGATCAGTTCGATGACCCGGTCGATCTCATAGATGCGAAGCCCGGTACGGATCAACAACGCCTGAAGGGTCTCGCCCGCGCGGAGCGTATCCGTGACGACCCGGAACGCCTCGGTGACGTCGATCGGTCGAGCCACGGGAAGGCGGTGTTCGTACCACCGGCGCCCGAACACAGCGGCCGCACCCACGAGGAGTACGGCCGCTGGGACGACGAGGCTTCGTAACCGCATCAATCCATCTGTCGCCGGATGAACGTCGGAATCTCCATCTCGCTCACGTCGCTCGCGGGTGCCGGCGGGGCCTTCGGCGCCTGGTACGGCTTTGCGATGGGAATGACGGGGCCGGTTCCGGTCTGTGCGACGGTGGCCGGCGGCGCGGCCGACTGCTGAGCCCGGCGCGGCGGCGGGAACTGGATCACGTCCTTCTTGAACGGCGCGGGAGGAGCTGCCTCACCGGTCACCGCACGATCGAAGCCGGTTGCGATCACCGTCACGCGGACTTCGTTCTGCATCACCGGTGAGATCGCCGCGCCCCAGATGATCTCGCTCTCGTCGCCCGCGGCGTCGTGGACGATCTCGCTGATGTGGGTCACCTCGCCCATGGTGAGGTCGCCGCCGGTGATGTTGATCAGCACGCCGGTCGCGCCCGCGATCGACACGTTGTCGAGCAGCGGGCTCGAGATCGCCTGCTGGGCCGCCTCGAGCGAGCGGTTCTCGCCCCGCCCGATCCCGGTCCCCATGAGAGCGGAGCCGCCGTTCTGCATCACGGTCCGCACGTCGGCGAAGTCGACATTGATGAGGCCGGTCGCGGTGATCAGCCCAGCAATCCCCTGCGTCGCGTGAAGCAGCACCTCATCGGCTTTCTTCAGGGCGTCCTGAAAGAGGATCCCCTTCCCGACCACCGCCAGCAGCCGCTCGTTAGGCACGACGATCATGGTGTCGACGTGCTGGCGCATCTCCATGATCCCCATCTCCGCCTGCTTCATCCGCTTCTTGCCTTCGAACAGAAACGGCTTGGTGACGATGCCGACCGTGAGCGCACCGATGTCGCGGGCGATCTGGGCGATGATCGGCGCGGCACCGGTGCCGGTCCCGCCGCCCATGCCGCAGGTGACGAACACGAGGTCGGCGCCTTGGAGACATTCCAGCACTTCGTCGCGGTTCTCTTCGATCGCCTGACGGCCGATCTCGGGCCGGGCGCCTGCACCGAGCCCGCGGGTGAGCTTCTTCCCGATCTGGACCTTCATGTCGGCGCGGCTCGACGCCAGCGCCTGCGCATCGGTGTTCACCGAGATGAACTCGACCCCGGTCAACTGTTCCTCGATCATCCGGTTGACGGCATTGCCGCCGCCGCCCCCGACGCCGATGACCTTCATGCGAGCGTTCTGCGCGGGCGGCTCTTCGATCTGGAAGCTGCTCATGATTGCATTCCTCTGGCCCTTGGGTCTCAAAAGAAGTCCTGGAACCAACGCTTGACGGGACCGAACACTTTATCGACTGCGGGCGACCGCCGGCTCGCGCCGTGGAACCCGCCGCTCTGAAGCACTTGTCTGGCGCCGTACAGCATCAAGCCGACCGGGACCGCCATGCGCGGCGACTGAACCGAATCGACCAGCCCGGTCAGTCCGACCGCCGGCGTCGCGATCCTCACGGGAAGCGCGAACACGTCGCGGGCCAGCTCGACCATCCCGGGAGCTTCGGCGCCCGCGCCGGCGAGCACGATGCCCGCGGCGAGGCGCTGGCGATAGCCGGAGCGGGTCAGTTCATCGAGCGCCAGCTCGAGAATCTCCTGAAGCCGCATGTGCATGATGTGCGCGATCAGCCGCCGATGCGCGCTCCGGGGCGTCTGCCCCCGAGGTGACGGCAGCGGAATGATCTCGGTGTCGCTCACCATCGGCTCGAACGCCGCTCCGAACTCCTCCTTGAGCCGCTCCGCATCCAACTGGGTGACCTGGAGGCCGTGGACCAGATCATTAGTGACATGGCCCCCGGCGAACATCAGCGAGGCGGTGTGGCGAATCTTCCCGTTCTGGAACACCGCGACATTGGTCGAGCCGCCCCCGAGCTCGACGATCGCGCAACCGAGGTCGCGCTCGTCAGGCGTCAGGATCGCGAGCGATGCGGCCAGGGGCTCGAGCACGAATTCGCCCACCTGATAGCCGGACCGCTCGACACACTTGCGGAGATTCGCCAGCGCGCTCGACAACACGGTGACGAGATAGACCTCAGCCTCGAGCCGGGAGCCGCTCATCCCGATCGGGTCGGCAATGCCCGACTGCTGGTCGACCAGGTAGTCCTGCGGTATGGCGTGGAGCAGCTCGTGCTCGCGGCCGAAGGTGACGTTGGCGGCGACGTCGTTCACCCGCGCGACATCGCCGGTCCGGATCTCGGCGCCGGTCACGGACACGACGCCATGAGAGCTCCGGCCCGCGACGTGTTCACCCGCAACGCCGCAATACACCGTCCCCACTTCGACACCGGCTTTGAGCTCCGCGTCCTTGACGGCCCGCTTCACGGCTCGAGTCGTTTCCTCGATGTCGCGCACCACGCCGCGCCGGAGCCCGGTCGTCCGCTCCGTGCCGACGCCGAGCACGCGCACGCTCGGTGCCCGGGGATCGCCGGTCACGTCGCCGATCGCCGCGACGACCCGGGTCGAGCCGAGATCGAGCGCCGCCACCAGGCGCTGGCTCTGGTTACTCACGTGGGCTTCCGCCGCACGATGATCCGACCGTCGAACCGGGCATCGACCTCCTGCACTTTGCCTTGGTCTCGTTCCAACTCGTTCAACACCGTCGCGAGCGACCGGATCGCTTCCGGCGTCGCGCCCACTCGAAACAGAATCCGGCGTCCTTCCACTTCGACGACGATCGTGTTCTTCGACCGCCCCGCCGAGAGGACCCGGCGCCACAGGGCCGGCTCGCTTTCCTTGATCAGGAGCAGCAGCGCGGCAACATCGGGATCGGCCGCGCCTAACGGGAGATCCTCGGGCTGCCGGGTCGGATCGTAGGGCAGCACCCGGCCCCGATGATCGACGAGGACGAGACGGCCGTCCTTGGGCGCGAGCGCGACGAGCTCACTCTCCCGGATCTCCACCACCAGTGTCCCCGGGATCCGGCGGTGCACCTCGGCCTCGAGCACACCGGGGAGGGTGAGGACTTTGGCCGGGAGCCCGTCGATCCGGTCGAACAGGTCGGCGCCCTTCGGCAGCCCGATCACCCGGGCGACATCGCGGGCGGTGACGACGTGGGCGCCGTGAACCTCGATCCGGCGGACTCGGAACCAGCCCAGCCGGCGCATGCCTAACGGGAGCAGCACTCCGACCGCCGCCAGGCCCGCGACCACCGCCCCGGCCGCCAGGACCCGCCGTCTCACCCCGCCATCGCCTTCCCGAGCTCATCGGCCAGGTTGGTGATGTCTCCGGCACCGAGGGTGAGTAGCACGTCGCCGGGGTGGACCAGCGCCGCCACCAGCGCGCCTAACGCCGACCGGTCCGGCTCGTACACCGTCTCGGTGCCAAGCCGGCTGGCGGCCTCCGCCACGAGAGCGCCCGTCACACCGGGGACCGGCGCCTCCCGCGCCCCGTACACCCCGGCCACGATCACGAGGTCGGCAGCGGCGAGCGCTTCGCCCATCGCCTCCCAATGGAGCGCCGTCCGGCTGTACAGATGCGGCTGAAACGCCGCGACCAGCTTCCGATCGGGGAACGCCTGCCGCGCCGCGCGGAGGGTGGCCTTGAGCTCGGTCGGGTGATGGGCGTAGTCGTCGACCACCGTCACGCCCCCGATCTCGCCCAGCCGGTCGAATCGCCGCCCGACGCCTTCGAAGGCGGCAAGGGCCTCGAGCGCCCGATCGACGTCCCCGCCGAGCGCCTCGACCGCGCCGAACGCGGCGACCGCGTTGCGGACGTTGTGCTCGCCCGGAACCCGGAGCGCGATGGTCAGCTTCCGTCCGCCCGGCAGCCTAACGGGGGCTCGGCTTCCCGCGGCGCTCACCGCGATCGGCGCGATCGCCAGGTCGCGGGCGCCGGGACCGAATCGCCAGACCCGCGTGGGATCGAGCCGGGCCGCCACTCGATCCGAGCCGGGGCCGTCGTTCCCAACCAGGGCCCGCTCCGCGCGGGCGGCGAAGGTCACGAACGCGCTCTCGAGCGCTTCGATGCTGCCGTAACACTCGAGATGATCGGCCTCGACGTTGTTGATCACGGCGACCGTGGGCTGGAGCGTGAGAAAGGCCTGATCGTATTCGTCGGCCTCGACCACGAACAGCTCATCGCTCGCGATCAGCGCGTTGCCCCCCCAGGCGCCGACCCGGCCTCCCGCAATTCCGGTCGGCGAAAGGCCCGCCGCGGTGAGCGCCACCGTCGTCATAACGGTCGTGGTCGTCTTGCCGTGCGTTCCAGCGATCGCCACCGACCGTGCCGATCCGATCAGCGCCGCAAGCGCTTCCTTGCGCGGTATGACTGGGACGCCGCGCTCGCGGGCCCGCACGAGGTCGGCGTTATGCGACGGGATTGCGGCGCTCGCCACCACGGCCCGGGCGGCCCCCGCCAGCTCCGGCGCCTCCCCCTGGACCACCGTTGCACCGGCCAGGATCAAGTCCCCAGCCCCCCGAATATCCGCGTCCGAACCCGTGACCCGGAGCCCCCGTCGGAGGGCAATCAGGGCGAGCGCGCTCATCCCGGCTCCCCCTATCCCGACGAAGTGAAGCGGCTGCGGATTGGATGGGAGAAAAAGCTTCATGCGAGTGAGCTAATGTAATGATTTACCGAGAGTTGGGAAAGGCCGAACTGCGGCTTACCAGTCCCTCCAGACGCTCCAGGATGACTCCGACGGCACCCGGCCGGCCGAGCGAAAGGGCCCGCCGGCGCATCTCGGCGAGCCCGGCAACATCCCGAACCAGCATGTGAATCTTTTCCCCAAGAGTGATCCACGTGAGGTCCCCCTGCCCCACGTAAACCGCGGCCCCTGCGTCGCTCATGGATCGGGCGTTCGCAGTCTGATGATCGTTCGCAGCCGTGGGTAGCGGGATCAAAATCGCGGGGATTCCCCAGGCTGCGAGCTCCGCGATCGTCATCATCCCGGCCCGACAGACCGCGAGATCCGCGATCGCATACGCATCGGCAATTGGATCGAGAAACTCGAAAACTTGGATTCGAGGCAGCGCAGCCATGTGCCGGAACTCCTCGAAGCTCGCGCGGCCGGTTGCCCACAGCACCGTGAGGCCGTTTCCGCCGCCGTGCCCGAGCCACTCGGCGACCAGTCGATTGATCGCGAGCGACCCCTGACTGCCGCAGCTGATGAGGAGCACGGGGTCGTGGCCCTCTTCCAGTCCAAACCGCGCCAACGCGGCTGCTCGACGACCCGGCTCGGGTGGAGTGATCGGGCTCCCGGTGTGGATCACCTCGGTCGAGCTGGACGGTTTGAGATGCTCGTTCGCGCTGTGGGAGCCGAGGAAGATCAGCTTCACGCTCTTCGCGAGCCAGCGCGTTGTGAGGCCGGGGTAGGCGTCCTGCTCGAGGATCGCGGTCGGAATCCCGCGCCGCGCCGCGAGCCAGACGACCGGCCCGGACGCATAGCCGCCGGTCCCGACAACGAGCGCCGGCCGCTCCTCGTCGAGCACCTGCCTAACTTGGCGCAGCAGCTTGATTGCGAGAAACGGCCACCGGACGTTCTTCCACCATTGTCTCCGGTAGATCGGCTCGGCTGCTAGGAGATGGAAGGGAAAGTCTCGAGTGGGAAGCAGCTTTGCCTCGACCCCGCGCTGCGCCCCGACCAGAACGACCCGCCACTCGGGATGCGCGCGCCGGAGCGCGGAGCCGATGGCCAGCGCAGGCATGAGATGGCCGCCGGTGCCCCCGCCCGCGAAGAGGATGGTGGGTGATTTGGACGTTGGGGAGTTCACCACGCCTATCTATCCGTTCGATCGTGAAGCTCCCGGTTCCCGGTCCCCAGTCCCCGGTTCCCGCTCCTGCTCCCCCTCCCCACTAACCGCTCCCCCTCGCCCGGCCCCGCATTCTCCCGATGCTGATGAGGATTCCGACTCCGAGCAGCGTCATGATCAGGTTGGAGCGGCCATGGGACATGAAGGGGAGCGACTGTCCCGTCGTCGGCATCAGCTTCATGGTCACGGCCATGTGCATGAGCGCGGTGAGACCAACCGAGGCCGTGAGCCCGACGGCGAGGTATTGTCCGAACGGATCGGGAGCTGTTCGCGCAATCCGAAGGCCGAACCAGCAAAATAAAAGAAACAGGCCGGCGATGACGAGCACGCCGACGAACCCCCACTCTTCTCCGATCGTGCTGAAGATGAAGTCGGAATGCGCGTACGGTAGGTAGTTGAGCTTCTGCTGCCCCTGGCCGAATCCTACCCCGAACACCCGGCCCGATCCGAACCCGATCAGCGACTGCTTGACCTGATACGTGACCTCCTCGCTGCACCCGTCCGCGAGGCCGAGGAAGCACTTCGCCCGGCGGAGCCGATAGGGCTCCAGCATGATCAGCCAGACGACCGCGAACGCGGCCCCGATCCCTAACACCAGGAAATGGCCGATCTTGGCGCCGGCGGTGAACAGCACGATTCCCGACAGGGCGGCGATGATGATCGCGGTCGAGAGGTTGGGCTCCGGCAGCACCAGGAGCGCCATCACGCCGGCCACCACGATGAACGGGGTCACGCCTTTCTTGAAGGTGCGGACCGTCTCGCCCTTCTTAGCAGCGAGCATTGCGGTCCAGAGCACGATCGCGAACTTCGCCAGCTCCGAGGGCTGAAAGCCGATGCCGAAGATCTCGATCCACCGCCGCGCACCGTTCTTGACCGGGCTGATGGCGTGGGTGAATGGAAGGATTGGAATCACGAGCAGCACCAGCGTGAGAATCACGAGCGGCCATGCGAGCGGTCGCCATCGCTGGTAGTCCATCCGCGACGCGATCGCGGCGAGCACCACGCCGGCCGCCGCGCCCGAGAGCTGCGAGAGAGTGAGCGCAAAACCCGATCGCTGAAAGCTTGCCGCCGCGTACAGCGTCGCAATCCCGAACACCGTGAGCGTCGCGGCCAGAACGGCCAGAAGCCGGGTCTCCCAGCGGGCGTCACCTGGATGCTGAATCGCGGGCGAGCTCATTGCCATCCTCGGACGATTTCGCGAAAGCGGGCGCCCCGCTGTTCGTAGTTGGCGAACATGTCGTAGCTCGAGCAGGCCGGCGAAAGAAGAACCGTGTCACCCCGACGGGCAAGAGCCCGGGCCGACGCCATCACCTCCTCGAAGCTTCCCGCCTCGACCACCTTGGCGCGGCCGAGGAGATCGTGGGCGATGATCGGCTTTGCTTCGCCGTACGCCACGACCGCGCGACACCGGCCGGCAAAACCCTCGGCGAGGCGGGTGTAGGGCTCGCCTTTGTGGCGCCCACCGAGCAGAAGCACGAACGGCCGATCCATAGCGGCGATCGCGACTTCGGTCGACGCCACGTTAGTGGCTTTGGAGTCGTTGATCCACAGCACGCCTCCGACCTCGCCGACCGGCTCCATCCGGTGCGCGAGCGGGGTGAAGGTCGTGAGGCCGAGCCCGATTCGGTCGAGCGACACGCCGGCGGCTCGCACGGCGAGCGTTGCGGCGAGCGCGTTCGCGACGTTGTGGTCGCCGAGCAGCGGCAAGCGACTCCGCGGAAGGATGGCATGATCGTCGACCATGAGGGTTCGCCCGAGAACATCGTAGGAGGCGTTCGCGGGAGCGAGCGTCGAAAAGCGGAGGTGCCGCCCCGGAACGCCTTGGATCATCCTTGCCGACTCGGCGTCGTCGGCGTTCGTCACCCAGATCGAGCTCGCGGTCGCGTTCCGAAAAAGCAGCCTCTTGTCCGCGTAGTAGTCGGCGAGCGACCCGTATCGGTCGAGGTGATCCGGAGCCAAGTTGGTGAGCACGCCGATCCGGGGCGCCACGCGGGGAGCGTCGTGGAGCTGAAAGCTCGAGAGCTCGACGGCGAGCCATGCCGGCCGGACCGGCCGGAGCGCGACCTCGCTGAGCGGAGTCCCGATGTTGCCGGCCGCGAGCGCATCGACGCCGCCCACGGCGAGGAGATGACCGATCAGGGCCGTCGTGGTCGTCTTACCGTTGGTACCGGTCACCGCGATGTACGGCACGTCACCTAACGCCTCGAGACCGAGATCGACTTCCGCGCGGATCGGCACACCGGCCTCTCGAGCGGAGACGACCGGGGGCGCGTCCGGCGGGACGCCGGGAGACAGGACCGCAAGGGCCGCGTGGCCGATCCGAGCGAGATTGTGACTTCCGACGTCCACGACAACGCCCAGCGCTCGCAGCTCTGCGGCGTTCTTCTCGAGCGTCGGCCCCGACCCCGCGTCGGACGCGTAAACCAGGTGGCCAGCAGACCGAAGCAAGCGGCTCGCGGCGACGCCGCTCTTGCCGAGACCGATGACCGCGACTTCGCCGAGCGGATCGATGCCGAGGTGGAGCATTTAGCGGAGCTTGAGGGTCGCGAGGCCGAGGAGCGCGCAGAAGAGGCCGAGAATGTAGAACCGGGTAACCACCGTCGTCTCGGCCCAGCCCTTCTTTTCGAAGTGATGGTGAAGCGGCGCCATTCGGAACACCCGGTGAGTGTCGGCGTACTCCTGCCCGCGGCTCCGCTTGAGGTACTTGTACGCACCCACCTGGATGATGACGGACATCTGCTCCGCGGCAAAGACGCCGCCGATGATGAGGAGCAAGAACTCGGACTTGAGCAGGATGCTCACGGTGCCGAGCGCACCGCCGATCGCCAGGCTACCGGTGTCGCCCATGAAGACCTGGGCGGGATGCGCGTTGAACCAGAGGAAGCCGACGGCGCCGCCCATCAGAGCCGCGCAGAACACCGTCAGCTCTCCAGCGCCGGGGAGATAATAGAAGGCGAGATAGGCCGTGGTGTCGGTCCGACCGAGGATGTACGCAAAGAACGCGAACGCCGCGGCGGCGATCGCGGTGAGGCCGGTCGCGAGGCCATCGAGCCCGTCGGTCATGTTGACCGCGTTGCTCGTCCCGGTGATGACGAACGTGACGAACCCCACGTAGAGCACGGCCCACGAAAAGATGACGACCGTGTATTTGAGGAACGGCAGCGTGGTGGCCGTAGCGGGCATCACGCTCTCGGGCACGACCGGCCACATGATCAGGTAGAGCCCGAGCGCGAGGCCAAACCCGCACTGCCCGATCAGCTTCCACTTGGCCACGAGCCCGCGCGGCTTCCCTTCCACCACCTTGAGGTAGTCGTCGATGAACCCGATCACACCCATCCACAAGGTCGCGAGCACCGCGACGATCACAAACCGGTTGGTCAGCGGGGCCCAAAGAAGGGTCGGGATGACCGTGGCGAGGATGATGATCAAGCCGCCCATCGTGGGCGTCCCCCGCTTCACCTCGTGGGTGGCCATGAAACCGGGGCGGACAACCTGCCCCACCTTGAGCCGCTCGAGCCGCCGGATGATCCACGGCCCGGCGACGAATGCGATGAACAGGGCCGTCACCGTCGCGCCGGCGGCCCGGAAGCTGATGTAGTTGAACAGATTGAAGATGATGTAGTGGCTGCCTAACGGAGCCAACAGATGGTACAGCATCTTACCTCACGGTGCGGCCCGCTTCCGCGAGCGTCGGGAGCATTCGTTCGAGAGCAACTCCTCGAGATCCTTTGAGCACGACCAGCTCGTTGCCCGAGAGGCGGGGCGCGAGCCGTTCCGCCGCGAGTACCGAGTCCGGAGCGCCGATCAGCCGGTCGCCCAGGTGGGTGCGGTACGGCTCGAGCGCGGCTTCGAACCCTCCGACCGCAACCAGCAGATCGGGCTCGAGCGCCACCAACCGGGCCGCCACCTCTTCGTGAAGTTCGGCGCCTTTCGAACCAAGCTCGCGCATCGTGCCCGCCACGAAGACGAGGCGGCGCCCGTTCCGAAGGGTTGCGGCCAGGTCGATCGCCGCCAGGAATGAAGGCGGGTTGGCGTTATAGGCGTCGTGGAGCACGGTGATCGCACCCAGCTGGGTCAGCTGGCCTCGCCCACCGGGGATTGAGACCGACTCCAGTGCCCGGGCAACCCGCGCGAGGTCCAAGCCTAACAGCATGGCCACCGCCCACACCAGGGCCGCGTTGCGGGCTTGGTGCTCGCCTAACAACCCGAGCGTCAGCCGGTGCGAGCCGAAGTCGAGCGTCGCTCGTCCGCTCGGCTCCATCGTGATCCCGTCGGGCCGCACTTCCCCCGCTCCAACACCGGCCGTCACTACCCGACATGCCAGCCGGCGAGCCCTGCCCTCGAGCTCCGGCGGGTCGGTCCCGACCACCGCGACCGGCACGTCGCGGACGAGCTCGACCTTCTCCGCCATGACCCCTTCTATCGAGCCAAAACCTTCGAGGTGCCCGGCGCCGACGTTGGTGACCACGCTGAGCGACGGCTCGATGATGTCGCGGTAGCGCCGAATCTCGCCGGGCGCATTGGCGCCGGCTTCGATCACCAGCGCGTCGGCGTCGTCCGGCGCTTCGAGGATCGTTTGGGGCACGCCGACGAGATTGTTGAGGTTGAGCCGGGTGGCGTGAACCCGGTACCGGGTCAGGAGCGCCGCGGCGAGCATTTCTTTGGTCGAGGTCTTGCCATTGGTCCCCGTCACCGCCACGACCGGGCCGGCGATCTCCCGGCGACGGGCACGCGCCAGCCGGCCATAGGCACGGAGCGGCTCGTCGACTTCGTGGAAGATGAGGCCGGCGACCGGCTGCGTGCCGCGCCGGACGACGGCGCCGGTCGCGCCCGCGTCCCGGGCCGCCGCGAGAAACCCATGGCCGTCGAATCGCTCCCCCGCCAGAGCGACGAACAAGTTGCCGGAAGCGACGGTCCGGGTATCGGTCGAGATCCCGGTGTACGGATCCCCTGGCCTCTCGACGTCGGGGGCCTGCCCTTCCAGGACTTCGTGCACTCGCTCCCACGTCCATCTCATTGGCGCGCTTTTCCGAGCAGTCCGAGCACGATCTCCCGCTCGTCGAACGGCAGGTATTCCTTCCCGATCACCTGATATGTCTCGTGACCTTTCCCCGCGAGCAAAATGGTGTCGCCCTCTTTGCCCTCTGCGAGCACCACTCGAATCGCCTCGCGCCGGTCGGCCACTCGGCGAAACGGCGTTCCGTTCGGGACCCCCCGCACGATATCGTCAATGATCCGCTCAGGATCCTCGGTGCGCGGGTTGTCGGACGTGATCACGCTCAGGTCCGCCAACTCGGCCGCGATCCGCCCCATGATAGGGCGCTTGCCGCGGTCCCGGTCGCCACCGCACCCGTAGACGACAATCAGCCGGCCCTTCGTGAGCGGTCGGAGGGCCTGGAGGGCCCGCTCGAGCGAGTCCGGCGTGTGCGAGTAGTCGCGGAGCACTACGCAAGGATCCTCGACGATCCGTTCCATCCGGCCGGTGACCTGCGGAGCGACGGCGAACCGCTCGCCGACCCACGAGAGCGACCGGCCCATCCCGAGGCTCACCGCGGCGGCGCCTAACGCGTTGGCGACGTTGAAGTCCCCGGGAAGCGGCAGCGTGAAGGATCCCTCGCCGAAGCGGCCCGACACCCGGAACCGGCTCCCGGTCGCACCGAGCTCCAGATCGGACGCGCGTAGCATAGCGTCCGGGTGGACGCCCCAGGTGATCGACCGGGCTGCGGTCCAGAGCGTGCGCCACGCGGGATCGTCGTGGTTGACGGACGCCACTCCGTCCGGCGCAAGGCTCGCCATGAGCTTGAGCTTCGCCGCGTGGTACTCCTCCATCGTGCGATGATAGTCCAGGTGGTCGCGAGTCAGATTGGTGAAGATCGCGCCGTCGAACGAAAGCCCGTCGAGCCGGCCCTGATCGAGGCTGTGAGAGGATGCCTCCATTGCGACGCGACGCACTCCGTGATCACGAAGCGCGGCGAACGTCGCCTGAAGGTCCACCGGTCCCGGCGTGGTGAGGGAGCCGGCCACGGAGGGCACGCTTTCGCCCGCGCCGTCGAACGCGCCCAGAGTCCCTATGCTGCCCGCCGCTCCTTCTTCGTTGAGAAGATGCCGCATCAATGCAGCCGTGGTCGTCTTGCCGTTCGTTCCCGTCACCCCGACGAGCAGCATCTCCCGCGCCGGATCATCGAACCAGGTGCGCGCGAGCGTGATCGCTGCGCGGCGGCCGTCGGTAACCACGATCTCGGGAACAGGGACGCCGATCTTTCGCTCGACGATGACCGCTGCCGCCCCACGCCGAGCCGAGTCGATCACGTAGTCGTGCCCGTCGGTCTGCGACCCGCGAACGGCGACGAAGAGCGAGCCCTCGCGAACGCCCCGGCTGTCGGTGACGATCTCCGACACCCGGGGAAGATTGCGCGGCGCCTCGATGAGCAGGCTGTCACGCCGAAGCGCTTGCACCAGCTCGGACAGCGACGGGCGACCGGTCATGGAGGCCCTTTCTTGGGAGCGGCGTGAATGGCAACCACTTGGCCGGCGGCAAGTGAGTCTCCCGGCGCCGGGTCCGAGCGAAGGACGTATCCGGTGCCGTCGAGTCGCACCTGAAAGCCGCGCCGATGGAGCGCGAGCGCTGCCCCGCGAACCGGCAACCCAATGATCTCCGGTATCGCGAGTACCACGTTCGACGCCGCCGGCTCGGCGCCGATTGGGATCAGCACGGCATCACCCTTGTCCTCTTCCAATTCCGTCCGCTCGGCCTCGGCGGTCCGGGCCGGCGTGATGACGTTGTCGAGATGGGTGCGGTCGATCGCGCTGTGGCGAGTAGCCAGCGCGCGGCGGAGCATCTTAGCGACGATCGGTGCGGCGACGAAGCCGCCGTAGAACGAGCCCTTCCGGGGATTCTCGATTCGGACCGTGACGACGAGCTGCGGATGATTGGCCGGGAAGATACCGGCGAACGACGCCGCGTATTCCCGCACGTAGCGGCCGTTCTTCACCAGCTTGGCCGTGCCGGTCTTGCCTAACACACCGCCCTGGACCTGGGCTCGGCTGCCGGTGCCCGAGTCGGCGGCCGCGCGCGCCAGATACTCGAGCACGGTTTTCGCCACCAGCTCCGGAATCACGCGACGAACTACAGTCGGACGATGGCGATAGATCACCCTCCCGTCGGGACCGCGGACCTCCTTGATGACGGAAGGAGCCAGCATGACTCCGCCATTGGCAAGCGCCCCGTACGCTTGAGCCAGCTGGATCGGAGTCACCAGCAGCCCATAGCCCATCGCCATGCTCACGCCTTCCTGACCCGGCTTCCAATCCTGCGGCCGGGCGATGCGGCCCGGCGACTCGGCGGGAAACTCGACCCCCGTCTCCGAGCCGAATCCGAACTTTCGAAGCGCATCATAGTGCTCCGCCGGAGTGAGCCGAGTCGAGAACTTGCCCATGCCGATGTTGCTCGAACGCTGGATGGCAAGCCCGAGCGTGATCGGTCCGTGGATCGGATGGTCGTCGGGGATCGTGCGGTTACGATGCGCCGAGATTGGGAAGACCCATTTGCCGTTCTCGCCGGTGACGACATCGTCGCTCTGCACCTTGCCGTCCGCCAGCAGCGCCGCCGCCGTGAACGGCTTTGCGGTCGATCCCGGCTCGAACGCATTCAAGAAGAACGACGGCGAGCGCCGCTCCCGCCCTTTGTCGTCATAATCGCGCGAGGCGGCCGCGAGGATCTCACCGGTTCGCGGATCGAGAAAGAGGATGTCCCCGCGGTCCGGGTTGAGATCGTGGAAGGCCTCGTCGAGCGCGGCCTCCGCGATCGACTGAAGCTCGCTGTCGATCGTGAGCACGATCTCGTTCCCGGCAACCGCGTGACGAGTTACCCGACCGGGTGATTCGTAGAGCTTCCCAACGCCGTCGCGGATCAGCACGGCTTCGCCGGGAACGCCGCGAAGCAACGGATCCAGAAACCGCTCGAGACCGGAGGCGCCGACCGCGGAGTCGGGAAACAGCGAGCCGAGGAGGGGACGGGCCATGCCTTGACCGGGATACGTCCGCCGGTACACCGCCGTGAGATCGACACCGCGAAGCCGCCGGAGTCGCTCCACTTGGCTCCCGGTGAACGGCCCGTGTGCGTAGAAGTAGCGATTTTCTCGAAATCGCTTTCGCAGCGTGTCGGTTTTGATCCGAAGATCTTCGCGCACGAGGCGCATCACCGCATTGGTATCGCGGATCGATTGCGGCAGAATCCCGACGTGGAAATACTCGAGCACCGAGGCGATCTCAGTTCCGTCGCGAGCCTTGATCGAGCCGCGCCTCGGCTCGACCGTCTGTTTCTCAGTCCGCTGCGAAACCGCCTGCCGGGCGTACTGACCGCCGCGCACGATTTGCAGCTGGGCGGCCCGCCCGAGCACGATGACGGTGCCCGCGACGAGCGCGATCTGCAGTGCGGCGATTCGGGCGCGGGGTTTGGCCATCAGGGCGTGCGGTCAGGAGTCTTGAGCGGCGGGATAACGATCCAGGAAGTCTGCGAATCGGTTGGATTCCCTAGCCCGAGCGACCGCTGCACTTTAGGCCCCAGGACCGGGAGACTCGTCGCCGAGCGAATTCGCTGGTCGAGCTCCGCGCGGCGGGCTTCGAGCGCCTGACGATCCGCCTCGAGAGTGCGAAGCTCTCCCGCAACCCGTAACGCCGCACCTTGGCGCGCAACCAAAGCCCCGGCCGCTCCAAGGAACAGAAGCAACCAGAAGAGAATCCAATAGCGACCCTTGGGCCTAGACTTCTTGGTCACCGCCATCCGACGCGCTCCTGAAGACGCGCAACTTCGCACTGCGAGCCCGCGGATTCCCAGCGATCTCCTCGGCGCTCGGCCGGATTGGGTGGCGCGTGACTAACACGCCAAGCGGCCGACCGCGACAGACGCACATCGGAGTATGAGGAGGACAGACGCAGGCGGCGCTCCACTCACGAAAGGCGTGCTTGACGACGCGATCTTCGCCCGAATGATAACTGATCGCCGCAAGGGTCCCACCGGCTATCAGCGCATCACGGAGCGCGGGGAGCGCTCCTTCCAAACCCGGAAGCTCCTGATTCACCGCGATCCGAACCGATTGGAACAGCCGCGCGAAGTCGCCGGGGCCGGTCTTCGAGCCGAGGGCGCCTCGGATTGCGTTCACGAAATCGTCGCTCACGCGGAACGTTCCGGTTGCTCGCCGGCGGACGATTTCCCGGGCGAGCCGGTCGGCACGGGGTTCGTCGCCATAGTCGCGGAACCAATCGCGGAGCGTTTCGGGTGGAGCTTCGTTGAGGAGATCGGCGGCGGTCGGACCGACCCGGTCCATCCGCATATCGAGCTGGGTGCCTGGCCGAAACGAAAACCCGAGCTCCGGATCATCGAGCTGACGCGATGAGACGCCAAGGTCGAGCAAGATGAGGTCGGGCGCGAACGCGGTGATCTCTTCGAGCGCGGGGCGGTCGAACACATTGCCGTGAATCGGGCGGAGCGATCGCGCGCCGAGCCGGGCGACGGCTCGCGCAACCGCGTCGGGATCGCGGTCAAAGGCGAGCACCTCGGCTCCGCGCTCGAGAAACGCAGCCGAATGTCCTCCATCGCCCAATGTCCCGTCAACGACGCGACGGGCCGTCGGGGCGAGGCCGAGGATTTCGGTGAGAAGGACGGGATCGTGATAGTTCATCTTCGCCAACGCAAGCACCCCGCCCGGGAATCCCGGCGCGGGGTGGTAAACGGGGCTGACGGGGCTCGAACCCGCGACCTCCGCAGTGACAGTGCGGCGCTCTAACCAAGCTGAGCTACAGCCCCTAACTCCAGCCAGGTCAGCAATATAGAGACGGGGGCTCCCCCCTGGAAGCCCCCGTCTCATATCCTGTGCGGGAAATCCTACTTGCAGTAGGCCTTGATCATCGACGCAACCCGCGGCGCGTACGCCACTGCGCCCTGCAGGTACTTATCGATCGTCTCCGCCGCGATCGAACGCCCGGCGGTGAGCGCCTTCGTTGCCTCGTCCAACATCGTCTGTTCTTGCTTCGCCATGTCGCACGACTTCCCGGCCTCGGTCTGCTTGTCCAGCGGCGGGATCTGGAGGAACACCGCAAGACCGAGCACGTAGTTGGCGAGGTTCGAAGCCTGACTGTTCTCAGGCGCGAGGGCCAAGGCTTTGCGGGAGATGTCGGCCGCGAGCGCATATTCCTGAGTCTGAAGTAGCGGCAGCGCGGCCTCGCGGCTCAAGATCAAGCTCATGTTCTGCTTTGCCTCGGCATCACCGTATTTCTCGATGTACGGCGCGAGGTCGAGCGCCTCCTGCCCACGTTTCGCCGCGGCGAGAGAACGTACCGCGCGGAGCACCGGACCGACGTCCGTGGTGTCCTTCTGCATCAAGCGCTTGGTGGCGCCGACCAGGCTGTCGATCGGACCGGCGAAGCCATACGCCTGTACCAGCTGCCCGAGCAGAATGCCATTATTCGGATACTTCTGGGACCCCGCGACCGCCCACTTGAGCATTCTGAGCGTGTCCGGCTGGCGGGACGCCGCGAACGTCATCTTCGTGTAGAAGAGCGTGTCGGCTTTCGTGGAGTCGATCGCGTAGACTTGCTCGAGGGCTTCGATCGCGCACGGATACTTCTCCGGCTTTTCCTGAACGAGACAAGCGCTGCTCAAGAGATCCCAGAGGTCCGCGTTGGTCGGATCCAGCTTGAGCCCTTCGCGAGCGACAGCCTCACCTGCCTCGGGTCGGCCGAGGCCGATGAATCGCTTGAAGATCTCCTCGCGCAGCTTCTGGTTGGTCGGGGCAACCTGGAGCATCCGCTGATAGGTCTCGATCATCGGCACGGTGTCATTGTTCGCCTCATATTGATTGGCGAGCAACGTCCACGCTTCGAGGCTCAACGGATCGCCCTTGGTGGCATTCTTGAGGTGGGTGATGATCTCCGGCCGCGGGCCCTTCGCCGTGGCCAGAATGTTGGCCAAGCACCATTCGGCAAGACCATCGTTCGGCTGCTCTTTCAGTGCTTTGCCGGCCGCCTCGGTCGCCTTCTTCGTATCGGTGCTCCGGAACTGCTCGCACTGCTTTGCATCGGGCAGCGCGTTGAACGCGAACTTGAGCGAGTCGGCGAGCTTGGCGCCGAACTCCTCAAAGCTCTGATTGGCGGCTTGGGTTCCCCGCACCATGTGGCCGGTCTGATCGCTGATCCCGGCCAGCCGCGATTCGACCGTGACTCGGCCGCCTTCGCCTCGCGTGAGCGTCGACGTGACGAGCGCCCGGCCCTGAAGTTGGCTGGCAAGCTGGCGGGCGACGAGCGGCGGCAGCACGGCATCCGGCGGATATCCATACTGGAGCAGCGCTTCGTTCATCTGCGCTCGGGTGATCGTCGTGTACCACTTCTCCGCAATGCCCTCGATTCTATCACGCATCCCGCTCCCGACTCGAACCGCCGCCGCTGAATCCGTCGGCGCGAAGGAGTGGGGATTCGCCACCATCAACCGCGGGTTGTTCTGAACCGGCCGGGCCGGCCGACTCGCCCGAAGTTGCGCGGCCAAGGGCGCCGCCGCCATCACGGTTAGGACGAAGGTGACTAGTGGAGTGCTGCGCAGACGCATTCTCAAACCTCCGAAGGAGTGCCGCCGGAAAGACGGGCGACGAACGCGGCGTCGACGTCGACGCCGAACCATGGGCGAAGAGGGATTCGAACCCCCGACATCCTGCGTGTAAGGCAGGCGCT
>JBDTOH010000044.1:0-18392 GCA_039933355.1 Gemmatimonadota bacterium
TTTGACTCGACCAAACGCTATCCGGTTGTCGAAGAGATCTATCCCGGCCCGCAGGTCGGCAAGGTGCCCAAGGCGTTCACCGCCGGCGGTGACCACGCCGCCATCGTCGAGCGCGGCTTCGCGGGCGTCGAGGTGGACGGGCGGGGCACCCCGCTGCGGTCGAAGGCGTTTCACAACTATTCCTACGGCCACCTCGAGAACGGCGGCGGGCTCGAGGATCACATCGCGGCCTACCGGCAGCTGGGAGCGCGGTATTCATTCCTCGACCTGGACCGGGTCGGGATCTATGGCCACTCGGGCGGGGGATTCGCCTCGGCCCGCGCCATGTTTCTCTATCCCGACTTCTACAAGGTCGCGGTGTCGTCGGCGGGGAACCACGATCAGCGCGGCTACGTCGCGCTCTGGGGCGAGACCTACCAGGGACTGCCCGCGGGCGACAACTACCGCGCCCAGGCGAATCCACCGATCGCCAAGAACCTCAAGGGCAAGCTGATGCTGGCCTTCGGCGAGGTGGACGACAACGTCCCGCCGGCCCTCACGATTCAGCTGATCGACGCGCTCAGCAAGGCCAACAAGGACTACGATCTGATGATCGTGCCTAACGGATCGCACGCGATGAGCGCCGACATGTACTTCCGGCGCCGGCGGTGGGACTATTTTGTCCGGTGGCTTCTGGGGGCGACACCGCCGGTCTATGAGATCACGTCGAAGCCGGAGATAGCGTACTAAATCGGAAATCGGGAACGGCGGTACGGTCGATTCCCGACTTCCGATCGCCGACTATCGTACCACCGGCAGCAACACATACGACGGCCGGGGCTTGTCGTGATACACCGTCTGATCCGCCGGTACGCCGTCCTTCTCGAAGCCCGCTCGGCCGCCGGTCTGGAGATTGACGTCCCACTTGGGGAATGCCGTCGATGCGACCTCGACCCGGATTCGAAACCCCGGCTCGAGCCGGATGCAGGTGGCCCAGTTGTCGATGGTGAACCGCTCCGGGGTGTTCGGCGGAATCAGCTGCTCGCGGGCGGGGTCCCTGGCATACCGAGCCCGGATCTGGCCGTCGTTCAGCCGCTGCGCGAACCCGTTCGGATGGACCGCGATGATCTTGGTCATCCAGTCGGCGTCCTTCGCCGAGGTGGCGGCGTGAATGCTGGCTGAGAGCGGGCCGCAGACTTCCGTCGCTTCCTGAAGCGGCGCGCTGGTGTAGACGAGGACGTCGTCGCGGCGCTCGACCGAGCGATAGTCGTCGGGGCCGCCGACCTGGCTGAAGCTCGCGTCCGTGATGAACGGCACCGGGTCGGTGGGGTCCGAGCGAAACTTGTCGGGTTGCTCGTTGCCCGGCGGGAGCGTGTCGAGCCGGCCGTCGCCTAACAGGCTGTTGGCCCGCCCGCCGCTGTGAAGGTAGTACTTGACCCAGCGGGTCCGCGCCAGCGGCCACTCCTTCTCGTCGCGCCAGGTGTTGGCGCCCATCACGAAGATCTTGACCTTGGGATCCCGCTCGACCCCGTTGTCGACCCCGAGGAGCCATCGATCGAACCACCGCTTCTGGATGCCGTCGAGGTCGATCACCGCGCTCGGCCCGAAGTCGATGTCGCCCAGGCGGGTGCCCCGGTTCGTGGCGTGGCCCCAGGGGCCGAGGATCAGGCGTTGGTTGACGCGAGTCGCCGGCTTGGCGGCCTCGCTCGTTAGGTTGGTGAAGTTCTCGACCGTTCCGAGGAGGACGTCGTCGTACCAGCCGCTGATGTGGAGCATCGGGACCGGCGAGTCGAGGATCTTCTTCTGATAGCGCTGGGGCTCCCAGTAGGCGTCCTGGGCCGGATGGTCGAACCAGTCGCGCCATGCCTTCGACGTGATCCCGAGGAGCTGGTCGGCCTCGCGAAGCGGCCGGTGGGCGTAAGCGCTGAACAAATCCATCTGCGAGATGTCCTGCAGCGTCTTCCCGTTGATGTAGAGCAGCCACGACACGGTGGTCGGCAGATAGGACCCGTACTGCATCGGGAAGCTGCGATCGGGGTCGGTCGGCGTGACGATCGGAACCAGCGCGGCAAGAGCTGGCGGTTTGAGCGTCGCCGCATAGACCTGGACCCAGCCGAGATAGGAGCCGCCGGTCATGCCGACCTTGCCGTTCGACCACGGCTGCGCCGCCAGCCACTGGATGGTGTCGTACCCATCGGCCGCCTCGCCCGCCATCGGGTAGAACTCGCCGTCCGAGTCCCCCCGGCCGCGCACGTCCTGAATCACGTATACGTACCCCTGCGACGCCCACTTCTTGCCGGCAATCCGATTCGGCGCGGTGCCGTTGTCGTAGGGCGTGCGGAGCAGGATGACCGGAAACTTCCCGGGCAGATCGGGCCGATAGATGTCCGCGGAGAGCGCGACACCGTCCCGCATCGGAATCCGAACGTTGAACTCGAACCGAACCGGGTTGGATTGGGCCGCGAGGGCGAGCAGGCCGAGATGGAGCAGCATAGATTAGGGCTTAGGGATTACGAGTGAGGGCTTAGGGGCTCGAGCCCGCCGCTAAGATAGCTCCGTTCGCCGAATACGCCCTACGCTCTAATCCCTAAGCCCTAATACCTAAGCCCTAAGCCCCCAAAACCTGGCCCCCCAATGCACCATCAGCTCGATCAGCTCGAAACGCCCGTTCCCCTCGTCGATCTCGATATCCTCGACCGGAATCTCGACCGGATGGCCGCCTATGCCGGTGAGCATGGGCTGGCGTTGCGGCCCCATATCAAGACTCACAAGTCGTCACGAGTGGGCAACGAACAGATCCGCCGGGGGGCGATCGGGCTCACCTGCGCCACGCTCCGCGAAGCGGAAGTCATGTCGGACCTGACCGACGACATCTTGCTCGCCTACCCGCCCGTGGGCGAGCCGAAGCTCCGGCGCTTGATGGCGCTGCCGGATCATGTCAGGCCGCTCATCGCGCTCGATTCCGCGGAATCGATCGACGGGCTCGCGGCCGCCGCCAAGGAGCGCGGTCGTCCCATCCGCGTCCTGGTCGAGCTCGATCTCGGCATGCACCGCGTCGGTGCCACGTCGGCCGAGCGGGCGCTCGCGCTGGCCCAGCGGGTTGTCGCGGCGCCGCCCCTCGAATTCGCCGGCATCAACTTCTATCCCGGGCACATCCGCCAGGCCGTCGGACAGCAGGGCTCCTCGCTCGAGAAGCTCAACGCCGATCTTCACGACGTGCTGGCCCAGTTCGAGCGCGCCGGGCTCAAGCCCGGGATTGTGAGCGGAGGCTCGACCCCGACGGCCTACCACACGCACGAGATCGAGGGCCTCACCGAATTCCGCCCGGGCACCTACGTCTATAACGACCGCTCGACGGTCGCGATCGGCGCGTGCGAGCGGGCCGACTGCGCCGTCACCGTGCTCGCGACCGTGGTCAGCACCTCGGTGGCCGGCCAGGCCGTCGTGGACGCCGGCACCAAAGCGTTAGGCCGGGAGCCGCGGGACGGCGAAGCCGCCGGGTTCGGCGAGCTGCTCGACCATCCGGAGGTGACGGTCCGCGCGATGTCGGAGGAGCATGGGATGCTGGATCTCTCGAAGACCAGCTGGGAACCCAAAGTCGGCGACATGGTACGGATCATCCCGAACCACGTCTGCATCGTGGTGCATCTGAATGATTTCGTGTATGGGGTTCGGGCAGACGTTGTCGAGACGGCATGGCCGGTTGCCGCGCGGGGTCGAGCGGCGGTTGCGGGGTAGGGCTTAGGAATGAGGGCTTAGGGAACCGGATTCCCTTAAGTCCTCTCTCGCTGAGGCCTACGCCCTCATACCGACGCCCTAATACTTGAGCCCTAATACGTGAGCCCTATTTCCCCAGGTCCTGAAACCGCTGATTCCCGATCGCATACTTCTGCCAATCCTTGTAGTCGAAGTGCCACCACTCGGTTTCCGTCACCCGGAAGCCCTCGGACTCCATCGCCACCCGCAGCACATCCCGCAGCCATCGCTGATGCGAGGTTCCCCCCGGGTAATGAGGATACGAGCGGTCGGAGAACTCGTCGTAACTCCCCGTCATCACCACCGGCTTCCCGGTTTTCACGTCGAACATCGTTAGGTCCACCGCACCGCCGCGGTTGTGCCGAGAGCCTTGCGCCGGGTCCGCGACGAAGGCGTGATTCTCGGGCGCCGTGCCGTCCCAGAACATCTTCGAGACGTACCACGGCCGATAGCCGTCGTGGATCATGAGACCGAAGCCCTGCGCCTTGAGCTTGCGATGCACGCGGACCAGCGCTTCCGCGGCGGGCCGCTGAAGGAACGCGCGCGCCTCCTCGTACCACCGGGTCGAGAACCCGTTCGTGGTATCGGCATAGCGGATGTCGAGCTTGATGGTTGGATCGAGGGTGTTGAGCTCCACCAGCTCCGCTGCGCGGAACTCGCCCTTCTCAGCCGGCGGCATCGCCGCGAGCGCCGTCTTCCTGAGCTCCTCCACCGGCTTGGTCAGCGCGATCTTGAACGCGGATCCGTCCTCGGGGCCGACGTTCCGCCGCTTCCACACGACGTTGGCAGCCCTAACCTCGCTTGCCCGTCCCTTGGGATCACGCCGGAAGACGAGGTCCTCGCCGGGGTAGAGACCGTAGTCGGGGAATCGCCACGTCGAATCGTTGAGCTGGGTAAGCGGATAGGACGTGAACCACTCGATCAACGCGGTCAGCTTCCCGGCCCGCTCCGAGATGAACAGGATGTTATGATCCCATCCGTACTCGCCGATCAAGCCGAGCCATGAGGCGGGCGGATCCGCGGGCATCGGCGGCTTCGGCGCGCGGGTGAGCGTGTCGGGTCCGAACACGAGCCGGTCGCCTAACAGATAGGCCTTGACGCCGTAGGACTGCTCGTCGTCCACGATCAGCGTGTCGCCGCGATAACGCTTGAGCGCCGCCCGCGTCTCACCGTCCGTCGCCTCGGCGATCAGCTTGTCGGCTTCCCACGTCAGGTCCAGCGTGCCGGCCGGTTTGACCCACCGGCCGATGTAGGGCCGCGCGGCGGAGTCGGCGAGCGCGGCAGTCGTATCGATGTTGCGGAGCCGCCTGCCGCGCCGGTTGTCGAGCAGGAGCCCGAGTGCCGCGTTCGCGATTCGGTTGACGACCGTGTTGACGCCGTCCTTCGTCCCGACAATCGCGACGCCGAGCCGCTGGTCGGGCAGCACGGAGAGCTGAGTCGCGAAACCGTAGATGGCGCCTCCATGCGAGACCAGCAGCACGCTGTCGTTCCTCGACACGTGGAAGCCGAGCCCGTAGCCGGTCTTCGTGCCCTGCGGCACGAACTGCGGCACCCACATCGCAGCCAGCGTCTCCGGCTTGAGCACCACGCCCCGCGCGCCTTTGCCGTGATCGAACAGCACCTGCATGAACCGGCTCAGGTCGAGCACGGTCGAGTACATGCTGCCCGCCGGCGCCATGCCTAACTCGAAGTGCGGCGCTTCAAACTCGCGCTCGTCGTAGGTCCACATCGTCGCCTTGGCGAGCCGCTTCATCAGCCCGGGCTCGGGCTCGAACGCGCTCGACTCGAGCCCGACCGGGTCGAGGACCGCGCTCTTGAGATACGCGGCGAACGGCTTGCCCTGGAGCTTCTCGAGCACATACCCGACGGTGCCGATGCCGGCGTTCGAGTACTTGGTCCGCTGGCCCGGGGGATAGAAGAGCGTGGTCCCGTTCAGACTCGCGACCATGTGCTCGAGCACTTGGTCGGAGGGGTCGAAGTAGTTGCCGACCGGCGGCTCCCGCGTGAGGCCGGCCCGGTGCGACATCAAATGCCGGAGCGTGATCTCGCCGCCGAACGGGTTCTTCGGCTTGAAGTCCGGCAGGTACGTCGAGATCGGCGCATCGAGATCGATCTTGCCCTGTTCCACGAGCTGCATGATCCCGATGTCGGTGAACAGCTTCGAGACCGACCCGATCCTATAGACCGTGTTGGCGGTTGCTTGGGTTCCCGAGTCCGCTGTACCAAACCCGCGAGCCCAGACCGGTCCAGTCCCGTCTACGAGCGCGATCGAGATCGCCGGGATCTTCTTGTCGGCCATCTCGTGCTCGATCAGCCGGGTCAGCGCCTCGGCGATCGGAACGTAAGCCCCCGCCGCGGTGACGACATCGGAACCAGCGGACGTTCCCCGGCCGCACGAGGCCAGAGCCAGTCCGAGGACCATGAGGGAGACGGCGGAGCATGAAGCACGGACGGGCATCGGCGAGCCTGAAGAGGAGGACCGCTGAATCTAGTCCATATACCCCGACCGTCCCACGTCCCTCAACCTCACGTCTACCGTCTTACCGCCTTACCGTCTTACCGCCTTGCCGCCTTGCGTTCCTGCCGCCCTGATCCCACGCCCTTATCTTCTCCCCCATGGAAGTCCAGATCTTCGGTTCCAAAAAGAGCGCGGAGACCCGCGCCGCCCTCCGGTTTTTCGCTGAGCGCCGGGTCAAAGTGCATTTCGTGGACTTTGCTGTACGGGGCCCATCCAAGGGCGAGCTCGAGCGCTTTGCGCAGAAATTCAAGACTGTGAACCTGATCGACCGAGATTCGAAACGCTTCACCGAGCTGGGCCTCGGCGCGGCCCGCCTTTCCGATGAGCGATGGCTCGATAAGCTGATCGACGAGCCGTTGCTGCTCGTCTTGCCGCTGGTCCGCTTTCAGCACCAGCTCACGCTCGGGCCCGCCGACCCAACCTGGAAGAGCTGGACCGGCAAATGACGATGTTGGCGTTTGCCGGCGCGGCCGTCCGGTTTGCTCAGACCACGATTCTGGAGGACCTGACTTTCACCATCTCGCGAGGCGAGCGCTGGGGTATCGTCGGCCGCAACGGCGCGGGCAAGACGTCGTTGTTCCAGCTCATCACCGGCGGGATCACTCCCGCCGCGGGGAGCGTCGTTCGCGGTGGCACGCTCAGGATCGCCGTGCTCGATCAGCATCGCACCTTCAACGACTCCGACTCCGTGTGGGACGGCGCGGCCGGCGCGTTCAAGGAATTGCGCCGGCTCGAACAGACGCTCGCCGACGATGCCGCGGCCATGGGTGAGGCGGGCGACGCGGTGACCGAAGAGCTGCTCGAGCGCTACGGTCGCGACCTCGAGCGGTTCGAGCACGAGGGCGGTTACACCGTCACCGCGCGGGTCGACGCCATCCTCCACGGTCTCGGCTTCGATCCGCTGAAGGCGCGCGAGCAGACCATCGGGACGTTGAGCGGCGGGGAGCGCGGCCGCCTCGGTCTCGCGGCCGAGCTCGCGAAGAATTCCGATCTGCTCCTCCTCGACGAACCGACCAACCACCTCGATCTCGAGACGACCCGCTGGCTCGAGGAATACTTGCGCGACGCCGAGGCGACGGTCCTGGCGATCAGCCACGATCGCGCCTTTCTCCAGAACGTCTGCGACCACATGCTCCATCTCGAGGGCAAGACGGCGATCCCGTACACCGGCAACTACGAGGATTCCGTCGAGCAGCGCGCCCTCCGCCGCCTCTCGGCCGAGCGGGCGTTCGCCAAGAATGCGAAGTCGATCGCGAAGGAAGAGGACTACATTCGCCGCAACATCGCCGGCCAGAACTCGTTCCAGGCCAAGGGCCGGCGCCGCCGGCTCGAGCGAATGCCGCGGCTCTCGCCACCGCCCGGCGAGGCCGGCACGATGGCGCTCCGGTTCGACCCCCGCTCCCGCGGCGGCGATCAGGTTCTCGTGGCGGAAGGCGTGAAGATCGAGCTCGGTGGCCGCACGCTGCTCCACGACTTCTCGGCGACGATCCGGCGCGGCGACGTGATCGGTCTCGTCGGGCCTAACGGCGCCGGCAAGTCGACCCTGCTTTCCGTGCTGCTCGAGGAGCACCCGCCGACCGCGGGCTCGGCGCGGATCGGTGAATCGATCGACGTCG
This sequence comes from Gemmatimonadota bacterium, assembly GCA_039933355.1. Lineage (GTDB taxonomy): Bacteria > Gemmatimonadota > Gemmatimonadetes > Gemmatimonadales > GWC2-71-9 > SHZU01. The sequence continues at coordinate 7,870 of JBDTOH010000044.1, forward strand.
GCTACTACCGGCAGGATCTGAGCGAGGTCCCCCGCGAGAGCACCTTGTTCGACACCATCCACGACACGCGGCCCCAGTGGAGCCGCGGCCAGGTTCAAGATCACCTCGGCAAATTCGGCTTCACCGGTGACTCGGTCAAGCGCCGGGCGGACAGTTTGTCCGGCGGTGAGCTGGCCCGCATGGCCCTCGCGCTCCTCGTCCTTACGGGCGCCAACTTCCTCGTCTTCGACGAGCCGAGCAACCATCTCGATGTGGAGTCCATCGAAGCACTGGAGGACTCGATCGAGGGCTTCGGCGGCACGGTGCTGCTCGTGAGCCACGATCGCGCGCTGCTTCGCACGCTCACCACGAGAACCTGGGTGCTCCGCGACGGAGTCATCACCGACTTCCCCGGCGGCTTCGAGGAATGGGAGCAGGCCGAGGTCGATCGGGCGGCGATGGAGAAGTCGGAGCAACTGGAACGGAACGCGCTCGAGCGCGGCCGCGAACGGGCCCGAGCTAAGGCGGCGCCGTCCGCGCCGGCCGGTCCCAAGCCGCTCACCGCCGCCAAGCGAAAGCTGGAAGAGGCGGAGCGTCGCGTGCACCAGATCGAAGCGCGGGTCGCCGAGCGGACCCGAGCGCTCGAGGCGCCCGAGCTGTACGGCTCTCCGAACGGTGCGCGCCGCGCGAGCGAGTTGGGCCGCGAGCTCGAGGAAGTGAAGCTCGAGATGGAGCGCGCGCTGGCCGCGTGGGAAGCAGCGTCCCTCGATGTCGAGCGTCTCAGTTGAGCGAGTCTGCCGCTCGAGCGCCTTCCCGCGGAGCGAGTCGCTTCCCGCGGCCGAAACCGGACTGCAAGGTGCTCCGTATGTGGAGCGGCGCGACCAAAGTAATCGGCGCCCTCAGCCTCATCATCAGCTCAGCCTCGCAGCCCATAGCTGCGCAGCAAATCAATCATTCGCTGCCCAAAGGCGTGACGGCGGCGATGGTGGACCAGGGCAAGCAGCTCTACGAGGGCCCCGGGATCTGCATGGCCTGCCACGGCATGGACGGCAAAGGAACCGTCGGTCCCGATCTGACCGACTCGATCTGGGTTCACAGCAAAGGCTCGTTCGAGGAGATCGCGGCCCAGATCATCAAGGGCGTGCCCGAATCGGAGACGAAGTCGGGAAACATCATGCCGCCGCGGGGCGGCTCGGCCCTGACCGACGATGAGGTCCGCGCGGTGGCGGCGTATGTGTGGACGCTGTCGCATGGGACGAAACGATAGCTGGGAACCGGAAGTCGGAAATCGGAAGCAGGGGAACAAGGCTGGGGAGCGGTCTCGATTGGTCTCCGACTTCCGAACCGGCAGTTGCGCTCAGTCCCCGTCACCTTATTATGTTAGGCGAGCTTTCGCTCGCCGAATCGAATTTGCATATCATGCTCGTCCTTGTCCCAGTTGGTGGGGCAGGTCGATCACGTGCTGGTCGTCAGGCATCACATCCCCACGCGTGCCGTGCAGGGCTCATGGCACGGGCGTACCATCTGCCCAGAGTTCTGGAGGCGGTCTATGAGACTTCGAAGCCTGCTCGCTCGGAGCGCAGTTGTCCTCGCGGCCGGTGCCGGATGGCTGGGCGTGCGGCCCGCCGTTGCGCAAACCGATGTCGCCGGCGTCGTGATCGACGGCAATACGCTGATCCCGCTCAGCTTGGCGCGGGTCAGCGTGGAAGGCAGCACGCAGACGGTTGCGACCGACGCGCAAGGTCGGTTCCGGCTCACCGGTCTCTCCGGCACCTCGGTGACGATCGCCGTGCGCCGGATCGGGTATAACCCGCTCACCCGGGCGGTCCCGGTGGGAAGCACCGACCTCCGCCTCGCGCTGAGCCCGGCGCCGGCGCACCTCGACGAAGTCGTCGTCACCGGCACCGCCGAAGCCGTGCAGAAGCGGACCCTCGGCAACGCCATCTCGTCGATCAGCGCCAGCGACGTGGTCGCCCTCGCGCCGCCGCAGGACATCTCGAACCTGATCAACGGCAAGGCCCCCGGCGTGACCATCTTGCAGGGCAGCGGCGCAGTCGGCGCCGGCGCCCGGATCAAGATCCGCGGCTCGACCAGCGTCTCGCTCAACGATGTGCCGCTGCTCTATGTCGACGGCGTCCGGGTCAACAACAACGAAGGCGCCGGCGTCTCGGTCCAGGGATTCAGCTCCGGGACCGTATCCCGGATCAACGACCTCGATCCGGAAAGCATCGAGAGCATCGAGATCATCAAGGGACCCGCCGCCGCCACGTTGTATGGCACGGAAGCGTCGAACGGCGTCATCCAGATCATCACGAAGCGCGGCAAAGAGGGCAAACCGGTCTTCAACATGACGCTGAACCAGGGCACCAACTGGTTCCAGAACGCCGCGGACCGAGTCGGGACGCTCTATGGCCAGAACGCCTCTGGCGCACTGGTTACCTGGAACCCGGTCCAGGCTGAGGAAGCCCATGGCACGCCCCTGTTCAAGAACGGCCAGACGCAGGGCTTCCACGGCGACGTGAGCGGCGGAACCGCCACGACTCAGTACCACGTCGGCGTGTCGTACGATCGCGACAACGGAATCGAGCCCTCGAACAATCTCCGCCGCTTCAACTCCAATCTGAATCTCCAGCTCAAGCCGATGTCGACGCTCGACATCAGCACCAGCATCGGCGTGACGGTGAGCAACCTGAAGCAGAGCTACGAAGGTGGCGGCGGCGCGCTGACCGAAGCGCTGTTCGGCTCGCCCCTCTTGCTGGCCGAGAACGGCTGCGGCTGCCTCAATCGAGGATTCGTCGACTATCCGCCCGAGACGCTGTGGGAAAACTTCCAGGCGTCGCAGCGGGTCAATCGACTGGTCGGGAGCCTCCAGTTCAATCACCGGCCCTGGGGCTGGTTCAACCAGCGCCTGACCGTCGGTCTCGACATCACGGGTGAAGACAACCTCGAGCTCTCCCGGGTTCCCAACCAGGCCGCCCGGGTCTTCCTCTCGTCGCCCACCGATCTCGGCGGCGGGAAGTCGGTGTTCCGGAACGACTACAACACCGCCACGATCGACTACACGGCAAACGCGAAGGCGAGCGTCAGCAAGAACCTCAGGGCGACGACCTCGGTCGGCGTCCAATATTTCCGCCGTCGCCGCTACATCCTCTCAGCGGCCGGCTCCGGCTTCCCTGCGGCCGGTCTCGAGAACATCAACGCGACGACGACGAGCTTCTTCGCGGGCGAAGACCTGATCACCAACGTCACGTTCGGCGGGTTCGTTCAGGAGCAGATCGACTACAAGAACCGGTTGTTTGTGACCGCGGCGCTCCGTGCCGACGACAACAGCGCGTTCGGCACCAACTTCAACTACGTGACCTACCCGAAGTTGAGCGCGAGCTGGGTGATCGGTGAAGAGCCGTTCTTCAAGGTGCCGTTCCTCTCGAGCCTTCGGCTTCGGGCCGCCTACGGTGAGACCGGCCAGCAGCCGGACGCTTTCGCCTCGCTCCGCACCTATGCCCCCGTCACCGGCGGCAACGGGGCCGGCGCCGTCACGCCGACCTCGCCAGGCAATCCGGACCTTGCGCCCGAGCGCGGCAAAGAGCTCGAGCTCGGCTTTGACGCGTCGCTCTTCAAGGACAAGGTGAGCGCCGAGTTCACGTTCTACTCGCAGAAGACGGTCGGCGGATTGTTCCCGCGGACCGTGGCACCCTCGACCGGCTTCCCCGGCAGCATCCTGGTGAACACCGCCAAGATCCAGAACCGCGGCATCGAAGCACAGGTCCGCGCCTATCCGGTCAACAAGACCAACTTCGCGTGGGACATGGCGGTCAACTTCTCCCGCAACTGGAACAAGGTCCTGGATCTCGGTGGCGTCGACCACATCGACATCATTCAGCTCTTCGGCACGCCGCGCGCCGACCAGCGCCACGCGGTCGGCTATCCGCTCGGCGGCAACTGGGTCCGCAAGGTGGTGCACGCCGATCTCGACGCCAACAACCGTCCCATCACGGCGACCGCGCTCTGCGATAACGGCACCGGCGGGACCACGCTGTGCTTCGACGGCGCCGGCAATGCCGTGGCGCCGCGGGTCTACGTGGGGCAGACGACCCCGACCACGGAAGGCTCCTTCCAGACCAGCGTCACGCTGTGGAAGCGGCTCCGGGTGTTCGCGCTCGCCGACTTCAAGCTCGGCCAGCACATCACCCAGAACAAAGCCCGCGCGCAGTGCCAGATCTTCAAGACCTGCCTCCGGAACTACGAGCGGGCCGGCGTGGATCCGACCGTTCTGGCCGACGATGCGTTCGGGAGCACCTTCCGGAACACGTTCATCGAGGACGCGAGCTTCGCGAAGCTCCGCGAGATCTCGCTCAGCTACTCGTTGCCGGACCGGTGGTCGCGGTCGTTCGGCGCCAGCAGCGCGCGGGTCACGCTTTCGGCCCGGAACCTCCACACCTGGACCGGGTACACCGGGATCGACCCCGAGACGTTCTTCGTCGGCGAGCAGTATGTCCGCGTCGACCAGGGCCAGATCCCGCAGCTCGCCCAATTCAAGACGACCATCAGCCTGACGTTCTAACGGCCTCGCACGTTAGGCGTGCAGGCAGAACAGGGAGTGACTATGTCCAAAGCTTCATGGAACCGCGGGCTCGTCGGAGCCTGGGCCGTCATGGCAGCCGCGGGGGTCGTTGGGCTCGCGGGTTGCGGAATTCTCGACGTCCAGACCCAGAGCCAGATCACCGAGGATGCGCTGCAGCTTCCCCAGAACGCCGATCTGATCGTGAACGGCGCCGTGTCCGACTTCGAGTGCGCCCTCGGCGCCTACACCGTCGGCATGGGACTCTTGGCGGACGAGTTCGAGAGCGCCGGCGGCGCCGCGCTGTTCTTCGACTGGGATCGCCGGACGCAGGACGCGTCGAACGGCACCTACGGCACCGGCGATTGCCTGGCCAGCCAGGTCTCGCTCGGCACGTGGAAGCCCGTCTCGACGGCTCGCTTCACCGCCGACAACGCGCTCTCGCTGCTCAACGGGTGGACCGACGCGCAGGTGCCGGGCCGCGCCGCGCTGATTGCGAAAGCGCAGGCCTACGGCGGCTACAGCCGGATCCTCCTCGGCGAAGGCTTCTGCTCAGCGGCGATCGATGCCGGACCGGAGCTCACACCGGCCCAGGTGTTCGCCCTCGCCGAAGGAAAGTTCACCGACGCGATCGCCTCCGCGACCGCGGCGGCGGAGCCTGATCTCGCGCTCATGGCGCGGGTCGGACGTGCCCGCGCCCGCCTCGACCTCGGCAACCTCACGGGAGCCGCGGCCGATGCGGCGCTCGTGCCGATCGATTTCGTCTGGAACGCCAACTACAGCGCGAGCGCGTTCCGGGCGCAGAACCAAGTCAACAACATGCACTTTCGCACCAACGGCATGATCGTCTCGGCGCCGTTTCGAAACCTGACGTTCGACGGCGTCGCGGATCCCCGCCCGAAGGTGGCCGATGCCGGCCGCGCCTCGGCGGATCCGCTCCGCCGCTTGTGGCTCACCTCGAAGTATCCGACCCAGGACTCGCCGATCGCCATGGCGACGGGCGTCGAGGCGGCGCTGATTCTGGCCGAGGCGAACGGGGGAGCGCAGGCAGTCGGGATCATCAACGCGCTGCACGCCCGGGTCGGATTGCCGACGACGTTCGCGAGCACGGACCCGGCCGTCATCAAGGCGCAGATCATCGACGAGCGCAAGCGCGAGTTCTTCGCAGACGGGCACCGTTCGTACGACATTCTCAGATACAACTTGCCGCTCGATCCTCCCGCGGGGACGGTTCATCCTCAGGGCGGGATATACGGCAGCGAGCGCTGTCTCCCGCTCCCGGACACCGAGCGGGACAACAACCCGAACCTGTCCGTTAGGCGCTGAGCGAGACTCCTGTCATTCCGAGCGTGGCCGAAGCAGGATCCCTCGCCGCGCTCGGGATGACAGACCGGCGACAATCGTCGCTCCAAGCGGGATGAGAGGTATGTGGTTCGCGCCGGTGCCGATAGATGCCAGATGACCCGCTCGTCGGAAGTACGAGGTCCGCTCTGATGCTGGATCCCGGGCTCCTGCGCGAAGCCGGCGCGCTCACAGCCGAGCTGATGCTGGTCAACGGCCTGGATGCCTCCGACTTCGGCGACGTGCTGGTCGACAATCTCCGGGCCGCCGGCGTCGGCGCCTGTCTGGTCAGCAGTACCCGGAATAGCGTCGGCCTCTTTTCCTCGACCAATTCTCCCCACCACCAGTTCCTCCTCGACCGCTCCGACCGGATCGCGCTCGCGACCTCGGTAGCCGACATCGAGCGAATCCGCCGGGAGGGTCGAACCGCGATCGTGTTCGGCCTCCAGGTCGTCGACATGATCGATGAGGATATCGGCAGTCTGGTGGGACTCCACGCGATGGGTCTTCGGAGCGCGGGCCTGGCGTACAACGTCGGCAACTACATTGGCTCGGGCTGCACCGAGCTCGATCAAGGGCCGCTCTCGCGGTTCGGGGTCGAGTTCGTCCGCGCGCTCCAGGGGCTCCGGATTGTCGTGGACATCGGCGGCCACTCCAGCGAGGCGACCGCGTTCGACGCGCTCCAGCATACCAAAGGGCCGGTGGTCTGCTCGCACACCGCCGTGCGCGCGCTGCGTAATACGCCGCGCGGGATGACCGACGGTCTTTTCAAGGCGATCGCGGATCGGGGCGGCGTGGTGGGGATCGCGGCGTTCAGCTTCTTCCTGGTGCCGTCGGGGCGTGGCACCGTCGACGATTTCGTCCGCCACCTCGACTATGCCGTGCAGCTGGTCGGCCCCGATCATGTCGGCCTCGGCCTCGACTTCATCCTCGGGAAGAGCTACAGCGGACCGATGCAGGACACCGACGCCTTCACGCCCGAGGCATATCCGCAGCAGTTCGAAGGCTGGATCTACGCCGAAGGCATCTCGGATTTCACCGGCCTCGCGACGGTCGTCGCCAAGCTGATGGAAAAGGGCTACTCGGAGGAGAATATCGCCAAGGTGATGGGCGGGAACTGGCTCCGCGTGTGGCGGGAAGTGTGGGGCGCATGAGCGACAGCTCGATGAGTCGCCGGGACTTCGTGGCGAGCACGGGCGTTGCGGCCGCGGCGGCCCTGGGGGCCCGCGCCGGCGAAGCCGTGCCGGCCGCGGATCCACCTGCTGGGGTCCCGGTGATAGTCGGCTGCGTGCCGCTTGCGGCGCCCCGGCGCGGCGTGGCCACCGTTAGGGCGGCATTGGCGGCGGCACGAACGGCCGGCGTCGCGGCCGTGATCGTGCCGGTCGTCGAGACCGAGCATCTCACGGAAGCAATGCGCGCTCTTCTCGAGCTCCGCCGGACCATGGAGGAGCTCGCCTCGTCCGCGATTCTGGCGGAGCAACCCGCGGATTGGAGCGCGGCAGGGCGCCGGGGCCGGGTCGCGGTCATCGCGCACAGCCACGGTCTCCAATGGATGGACCGCGACCTCGCGCGCGCTCGGGAATTTCGCGCTGCCGGCCTCCGCGTCGCCAAGCTCACGAGCGGCTGGCGCAATCTGGTCGCAGACGGATGCTACGAGCCCAGCGATCTCCGGCTCACTAGATTCGGCCGGCACGCCGTGGACGAGCTGACTCGGTCGGGCATCCTCATCGATCTCGCATCCACGGGACGGCGGAGCTCGCTCGAGGTGATGGAGCGGGCCGCCCGGCCGGTCGTCTTCACCCACGTCAATGCCGCCGCCCTGCATCCCCATCCGCTCAATCTCACCGATGAGCAGATCGTGGCCTGCGGAAAGACCGGTGGGGTGATCGGCGTCAGCGCGTTCCCGGCGCTGGTCGGCGGCGGCGCGCCCTCGGTGACCGACGTCCTCCGCCATCTGGACCACATCGTTAGGCTGGTCGGGGTCGACCATGTCGGTTTCGGTCTCGACTTCGATACCGAGCGGACCCGCCGGTATCCGACCGACCCGATTCCGGAGCCGCCGTATCGCTATCCGGCCGGCCTCGCCCGGCTCGAGGACGTGGCCGGTCTCCCCGCTCGGCTGGCTGAGCGCGGATATGACGCCAAGGCGCGCGCGGCGATCCTGGGCGGGAACCTGGAACGAGCCCTTCGCCGCGCCTTCGGCGAAGCGGCTTGAGCATCCATTGCGCGGGAGGTTAGGCATGCGGTCCATAGTGCTGTCGGGCGCTCTCGCTCTTGGTGCGATCCTCCCGGCCGGCGGCCTCGCCGCGCAGGCCGCCCCGCTCACCGGCTTCGACGCCTATGTCGCCAAGGCACTCGAGGAGTGGCGGGTGCCCGGAATCGCCCTCGCCGTCGTCCACGGCGACTCCGTCATTCTGCTCCGCGGCTATGGGGTTCGGCAGGCCGGCCACCCGGAGCCCGTGACGGCCCGGACGATGTTCGAGATCGGCTCGACCAGCAAGGCGTTTTCCTCCGCGCTCCTGGCCATGCTGGTGGACGACGGGAAGGTTGCCTGGGATGACCCGGTCACCAAACACTTGCCGTGGTTCGCGCTCAAGGATCCCTGGGTCACCCGCGAGGTGACCGTTCGGGATCTCCTCTCGCACCGGGTCGGCGTCACCGGCAACTCCAATGCGCTCTTGACCGTGGACCGGACCGAGATCATCCGGCGGCTTCGCTACCTCGAGCCCAACCTGACCTTCAGAGATCGGTACGACTACAGCAACATGCTGTACGCCACGGCCGGCGAGGTGGCGGCGGCGGCGGCGGGCAAGTCATGGGAAGCCCTCCTCAAAGAACGGATCTTGAATCCGCTCGGCATGCGGCAGACGACCACGGACATCTCCCGCTTCTTCGATTCGACTCGCTTTGCGCACTGCTTCTACTGCGCCTTTCCGAATGAGCCGGTGACCATCGATCAGGCGATCGGCCGTCAGGACGTGGCGATGCCTCATATGCTGGTCGGCGACACCGTGCGGTCGATTCCCTGGCAGAGCTACGATAACGCGGTCTCAGCGGGCTCCGTCATCTCCAACGTCACCGACATGGCGGAGTGGCTCCGGCTCTTGCTCGGTGAGGGGACCTATCGCGGCCGCCGCTTGATCAAACCGGAAACCTTCGCCGAGCTCCACAAGCCGCAGTCGATCATCCGGCCGGCCGGCTGGCTCGCCCTCGTCGCGGACCGCTCGCCGACCACCCATTTCTGGGCCTACGGCCTCGGCTGGCGGATGAACGACTACCGGGGACGAAAGGTCGTGTGGCATACCGGCGGTATCGCGGGTTTCTTAGCGTATGTGGGGCTCGTCCCGGAGGAGAAGCTCGGCATCGTGGCGCTCTCCAACGGCGACCTCGGCTACGAGTTGTTGCCGCAGTCGCTCGCGCTCCGGATCATCGACGTCATCCTGGGCGGCGGGCCGCCCCGCGACTGGAGCGCGGAGTTGGCGAGCGCGATGGCCGCGGACCGGCGGAGCGCCGAGGCGGCTCGGAGGAAGGAATTGGCGGCCCGTGTCCAAGGGACCCATCCGTCCCTGCCGATCGAGCGCCTCGCCGGTCGATACACCAGTGACATCTACGGTGACGTCACGGTCACCGCCCGGGGCGGCCGGCTCTTTCTGAACATGGGCGAAGGGGCTCGGGGCGAGCTGGTCCACTGGCACTACGACATGTTCCGCCTCGAGCTCAACGCGAGCAACTCGTTCGGCAGCTTCACGACGTTCCGGATCAGTCCCGCGGGCCAGGTGGATGCGCTGATAATCGAGGGAATGGGTGAGCTGCGCCGCTCCGGCGAAGCCTAACCGGAAGGCCCGGTCCCCCGTCCCTGTCCCCCGTCAGTTGGGACGAACCGTCCCAGCTGAGCCGAACCGTCCCGCAGCTACTTGCATGGTCCCGTATGGGATCGCTACAATGATGCGCTCACTAATTGGATACAAAGCTGGGTGCCTTGCCCTCGGGAACGGTTGCGCCCGGGGCACGCCTTGGTTTAGGCGGTAAGTGTGGGTCTCCGGCCGCCACTCGGACGGCTGGGTGTTGACATTTGCGTAGAGGAGCGAAGCCATGCAACGAGGACGAATCCTGGCCCTTGGTCTAGGGCTGCTGGCCACGCTGGCGGCACGAGCGACGGCGCAAAGCGTCGCCGGCATCGTGATGGAAAGCCGCACCGGCCGCCCGATCGAAGGCGCCCGGGTCGTGGTTCAAGGAACCCCGACCGAGATGAGAACGGATGGACGAGGCCGATTCGCGTTCACCGGCCAGAGCGGCTCGCAGGTCACCTTGGCCGTCTCATTCGTGGGATTTCGTCCGCTGACGCAAGTCGTCCGCGTCGGCGACACCGACGTGCGGCTTCAGATGACCGAGCTCGCCGTCAACCTCGGCGAATTGGTCGTCACCGGGACTCCGCAGGCCGTCGAGAAGCGCACGCTCGGTAACTCCACCGCCACCGTCCACGCGGCCGATCAGCAGCAGTTCGCCCCGTCGCCCGACGTCTCCGGCCTGATCAACAGCCGCGCTCCGGGCGTCGTCGTCATTCCCGGAACCGGACAGGTCGGCTCCGGTCCCCGCATCCGGATCCGCGGCGCGAACAGCTTCAGCCTCACCGATCAGCCGCTCA